>CAYVYG010000302.1:0-4541 GCA_964454385.1 uncultured Microthrixaceae bacterium | reverse complement strand
CGCCCACGAGGTGACACGGCTGGAGCGTCATCGTGTGACCGGATCGCCCTGTGTCTTCGTGGTGGCGTGCGCACCTCGAGCGCGGCGGTCAACACGACCGTTGCGAGCATCGTGGCCAACAGGACCACCAAGGTCAGGGGGAAGGTGAGCAACGCGAGCACTGCACCGATCATCACCAACCAGATCGGACGGTACAAGGCGGGCGTTGAGTTTTCCGGCTCTCCTGTCGGTCGCGTGGCAATCCGACGAGCAGCGCCGGAGGGCCTTCGGACCTCTGTGACCAAAGCGCCTACTGTTGGGCCGAGACCGCACCCGGAGGATCACATGGGGCATATGGAAGTCCTCGAAGACCTGTTGGCCGAACAGGAGGCCCTGGATGCCGTGGTGGCCGGCATCGCATCGCAGTCCTGGGAGCTTCCGACGCCCGCAGCCGGTTGGACCGTCGCCCACCAGATCGGGCACCTCGTGTTCTTCGACCGTGCCGCCGCGCGGGCCATCGCGCAACCCGGAGCTTTCGCAGCCGAACGCGACCGGTTCATCGAGGAGGCACTTGCCGATCCCGACGCGATGGACCGCGTCACCCTCGGGGAGTACCTCGAGTTGTCATCGTCGGAGCTGATGTCGGCTTGGCGCGATGCCCGTCGCGAGCTCGAATCCGCGGCGTCCGATCTGGCCGAGGGTACGAGGGTCGAGTGGTACGGACCCTCCATGTCGGCGCGGTCGTTCCTCACGGCACGACTCATGGAGGCGTGGGCCCACGGTCTCGACATCATCGACGCGCTCGACGGAGCCGGCGTGGAACACCCAGCGCGGGAGCCCACCGACCGGCTCCGGCACATCGCGCATCTCGGCGTGGTGACCCGGGGCTGGTCCTACGCGGTGCGCGGGGCGGACGGCCCCCACAGCGAGATCAGGGTGGAACTGCTCTCACCCGGGGGAGACATGTGGACCTGGGGACCCGAGGATGCCCCACAGCGGGTCACCGGCCCCGCCGAGCAGTTCTGCGCGGTGGTGACCCAACGCCGGAACCTCGCCGACACCGATCTGCAGACCACAGGGGAGGAGGCACGAGAGTGGATGTCGATCGCCCAGGCCTTCGCGGGCGGCCCCACCACGGGTCCGGCCCCGCGTCGCTCGTGATCGCTCCCGGGCGCGGTGCGGTGCACATCCGCGAGCTCTAGGAACCGTCATCGCCCTGTTCCACCGACGAGCGCCCCTCGAAGCCCTCCCCGGGGACTGGCGTGACACCCTCGATCGCAGGATCGTCCACTGGCGCCACCTCGACGAGGCCGAACGCGAACGTCTGGGTGAGCTGGCCGGCGAGCTGATCCTCCACAAGCACTGGGAGGCGGCCAGGGGGTTCGAGCTGACCGATGAGATGCAACTCCTGATCGCCGCTCAGGCCGCCCTGTTGGTGCTCGGTCTCAGCTTCGAGCACTACCGCGCGGTGGGAGCGATCATCGTGCATCCGACCACTGTGGTGCTGCGGGGACCGAGGGGTGCTCCGGTCGCGGGACTCATGACCGACGCGCCGATGCCGATCGTCGGCCAGGCGGCCCAACGGGGCCCGATCCTGATCGCGTGGGATGCGGTTCGCAACGACGCGAGGCACCCCGAACGGGGCCACAACGTGGTGTTCCACGAGTTCGCCCATAAACTCGACATGCTCGATGACGTGATCGACGGCACACCACCGATGCCCGCCGAGGCACTCGAGCGCTGGGTGGAGGTCTGCACCCGCGAGTACGAGCTCGTGCAGAGCACCGCCGACCACTTCCTGTCCTGGTACGCGGGTGTCAACCCGGGCGAGTTCTTCGCGGTGGCGACCGAGGCGTTCTTCGACCGTCCGGTCGCGATGCGTGGCGCGCTCGGCGATCTGTACGAGGTGCTGGCGCGCTTCTACCGCCAGGATCCTGCTGCGCGAGCCGAGCGTGGTGGCGCCGATCCACACTCCGACTGCTAGCGGACTCCAACCCCCGCAGGCAACGAGGGTGCAGAATGTGGGTATGGCTGGCTTCACCATCAAGGGCTACGGACTGGTGGCCAAGGTCTTCCAACGCCAGATCCGCCGGGGTTCGGGCGGAGCCGCGGTCACCGTGTACCACCGCGGTGAGCCGGTGGTGGATCTCTGGGGAGGTCAGCGCACCGACGACGACATCTGGCACTCCGACACCGTCGCGATGTGCTTCTCGACCACCAAGGGCGTTGCGTCCACCGCGTTGCACATACTCGCTGACCGCGGCCTGGTCGACTACGACGAGCCGGTGGCGACCTACTGGCCGGAGTTCGCCACGAACGGCAAGGAGTCCCTGACCGTGCGCCACGTGCTCACGCATTCGGCGGGGTTGCACCGCATCCGCAGCCTCGTCGACTCCGGTGGGCGCATCCTCGACTGGGAGCACATGACCGGGGCGCTGGCGAACGCAGCCCCTGCCTACGAACCGGGCTCACGCCACGGCTACCACGCGCTCACCTACGGCTGGTTGGTCGGCGAGATCGTGCGGCGCGTGAGCGGATCGGGCATCGCTCGGTTCGTGACCACCGAGATCTCGGAACCTCTCGCGTGCGACGGTCTCTACATCGGGTTGCCGCCCGAGCAACGCCACCGGGTGGCACCGCTGGGACCGCTGTCGCTCCCCCGACCCAACAACCCGACCCTGCGGCGCGTGGAGAAGCAGCTCGGGGCCCGGATGGGCAGGCTCGTCTCGGCGCTACCGGGCACTCTCAACACGCGGCGGATGGCCAACGCCCTGGCACCGCGCAACGTCGAGGAGGCCCTCTTCGGGCCCGCGACGATGGACGCTGAGATCCCCGCCGCGAACGGCTTCTTCACCGCCCGCTCGCTCGCCCGCATGTACGCGATGCTCGCCGGCGGCGGCGAGCTCGACAGCGTGCGGCTGCTCTCCGGGGACCGGGTCCGCATCATCTCGGAGGTCCAGCGCAGGGGTCCGGACCACGTGCTCGTGATGCCGATGGACTGGCGTCTCGGCTACCACCGCGTGTTCACGACCCGTGGAGCGGTGCCATCCGCGTTCGGGCACTTCGGCTTCGGAGGTTCCGGAGGGTGGGCGGATCCCGAGCGGGACCTGGCGATCGGGTTCGTGTGCAGTCGCGGTTCGGGCACCCCGGTCGGCGACCTGCGCATCATGGAGCTCGGTGCCGCTGCGATCCGCGCGGCGGACCGGATGGCTCACAGCCCCACCAGATCCCCGGTGGATGCCTGACCCTCCGGGTACGAAACACCCTCTGGATGCACGAGGATTAACGAGGGTTCTCGCGCATAGGGCCCTCACCGGCGCAAACGCTCAACCGAACAGCCGACCGGCCGAACCGAACAACATGGCGAACCTGCCATCGGAAGCTGTCGGAGTGACACTGACCCGATACCTGCGGGCCACCGAGGTGGCTGCGTGGATGCTGTGCGCGTCGACGGTGTTGACCTTCGGGATCTGGATCGCAGCGCGCAACGGTCTGTCGGTCATGGGCATCGGCACCGGCTGGCCCACCTCCGAGATCGCTCCGATCGCCCTGTTCCTGTTGTTGTCCCTGGCTGCGCTCGCCCATCCCCACCCGCCGTCACACTCCACCCTGACGGCTCGCGGCTCCGACCACGGCGCCTCGGTCCCGGGTACACGCCGCGGACACGACCGGAGTGAGCGCGGGCTGTGCCCGCGCTGTCGAACCCGGATCTCCAGATCCGCGCTGATCGTGACACTGGTTGTGGCCTGCGGGTGGCTGGCACTGGGCGACAACGACCAGGTTGCCGACCACACCCTGGTCACGGTCGTCGCGTTGTCACTCGCAGGGTTGCTGATGGCCACGGGCCGCCTTGCGCGGATCAGGACGATCCTGGTGGCATGTGGCGGTCTCATCGGCCCTGCTGGGCTCGCCTATGTGCTGGTCACCTCCGGTGCCGCCGACTACGCCTCGGGTGTGCGAGCGCTGGGTGTGGTCTCGACCGCGCTCACGACCCTGGCCGCGTTCGCGCTGACATCTCTCGCACCCTCGGGTGCGCCGGCGGTGGTGCTTCGCACCTACCCCGCCCAGAGCGCAGTGGTCCTCGCGGCCGTGGTCGTGGTCACCACGCCCGCCCTCGACGCGCTGTTGGGTACTCAGGGGCCCTTCAGCTCGCCGGAGTCGATCTCGGGCCTGGCAGTGCTCGTCCTGCTGGCGCTCGGCGTGCCCTGGGCCGGATGGTTCGCGGTGAGGGTCGTGACCTGGCGCGCCGTCGCCGTGTCGGGCAGCGACGCTGTGATCACGCTGCACCCCTCGGGGAGGATCGAGTCCGTCGATCCCGGCACCGAGAGCCTCACGGGCTGGAAACCCCACGAGCTGCGCGGTGTCGACCTGGCCACACTGGTGGTTGGCGACGGGAGCGCGGAGTTGCACAGGCACCTCGCCGAGGCGGCTGACTCGATGACTCCGTCGCTGCTCGACGAGAAGCCATCACGTCTGCGGGGCCCGATGGGCACCGGAGTTGACGTCTCGGCGCGTCTGGTCCCGACGACCACCGCCGACGGCGTTCGCGTGGCCGTCACGCT
>CAYVYG010000301.1:2641-4547 GCA_964454385.1 uncultured Microthrixaceae bacterium | reverse complement strand
ACGCGCAGAACCACCCTGATCTGCTCGATGCGCTGATCCCGCAGTACTCCTATCCGGACATGACCACCCAGACGATCAACGTTGGTGACTGCGAACTGCTCGAGTACTACATGGACGTCACCGACGCGCAGAACCCGCGCTGGCGCAACTGGGACAACCGCAAGATCCTCGAGGGTCAGAACACCATCGAGGGTTTCGAATCCGACTGGACCGAGGTCACCGGAGCCACCGGTTCCAGCGAGTGCATCGAGGGATGGCGCGGCGCCACACCGCTGGCGCTGAACCCCACCTTCGGGCTCGCCGTGGAGATGGACCAGGCACTGCTGCCGTATGCGGGCGAGTTGCTGGAGAAGGCAGCGGCCGGTCAACCGGCCATCCCCGATGACTTCCCTGACCTCGGGCGCCTGTTACGCCAGTCCGAGGACCCCACCGAGTGGGTCGCCTGGACGCACTGGGACGACGCCGCCGAGGCCTACGGAGTCGATCCGGACACGGGCCTCGCGCGCTCGCCATGGGACAACGTGGGTGTGCAGTACGGGTTGAGAGCGGTTGCCCACGGGCAGATCACCCCCGAGGAGTTCCTCGACCTCAACGAGCGGATCGGGTCGTGGAAACCCGCAGCGCAGGACGTGCCCGAGTCCTGTGGGATGGTCACCCAGATGACCGACGAGACCCTGGGCGGCTTCGCGAAGGCGATCGGGATGTGCGAGGGCGACGAGCTCGACCAGTGGTCGTCGCGCCAGATGCATGAGGCCACCGGCGAGGCTGCGGTGCCGCGCACCGAGGGCGACGAGGTTGCGATCACCAACGCCTTCGAGTCGGGTCTCGAGTTCGACGGCCGGCTCGGACGTGACGTGCCGATCCTGGATGTCCGCCACTACCTCGAGGAGGAGCTCGACATGCACAACGTGCACCAGTCTTTCGTGGTGCGCGAACGCCTGAAGAGGGCCATGGGATCCGCGGACAACCAGGTGATCTGGTTCATGGACGCCCGTCCGGAGGAGAACGAGGAGGCGACCTCGGAGCGCTTGAGCGACGTGTACCGGCTGATGGACGACTGGGTGCTCGCCATGGGGGCCGGTGACGACGTGACAGCCGCTGAGGCACGCCCGGCCGAGGCCGTCGATGCCTGCTACGACACCGGCGGGACGCGGATCGCATCGGGCGATGACGTCTGGAACGGTGCGGTGGAGCTGGCGCTCAGCGGTCAGGGCGCCTGGAGCGACGAGGCGCCCACCGAGGTCGACGATGGCGAGGGTGGGACGGTCGCGGTCGGCGACTGCGCAGCTCTGTTCCCGATCCACTCGACCTCGCGGGTGGTGGCGGGTGGGCCGATCACCAACGACGTCTACAAGTGCCACCTGAAGTCCGTCGAGGATGCGATCGACGACGGCGACTACGGCGAATGGACCCCCACCGCCGCGGAGCGCGATGCCCTCGAGGCGATCTTCGCGGACGGTGTGTGCGACTGGTCGAAGCGAAGCGTCGGGTACCCCTTCGGCGACGCTGCGCTCGACGAGGTTCCGCCCGTGCAGGGCGCGCTCGACGTCGACGGGATCGACCGGATCGACGCCGGTGAGATCGCCACCGTGCAGACGCCGCCCGGCGACGGGTTGTCACCCGGCTGGGTCGCAGCGGCCGGTCTGGGCGCGGTCGCGGTGGCACTCGCGGGCGCGGTGGCGATGGGCCGCCTCAGTGGTCCCGGGGGGCCGGTCCGCCCCGAACCCTGACGCAGCAGACCCCCGTCGCCGCGTCGCGGGATCGCCGCTTGACAACTGCATACCCGGTATACATACTCAGTATTGCATACCGAGTATGGCCTGGACAGAAGCTGAAGAGAGAAGCTGAGCAGCCCCGAACCGAGGCTGAGGAGCAGAGGTCTCGACAGCACCGGGTTGGACAGCAC
>CAYVYG010000301.1:0-2541 GCA_964454385.1 uncultured Microthrixaceae bacterium | reverse complement strand
CGGGTTCGACAGCACCGGGTTCGACAGCACCGGGTTCGACAGCACCGGGTTCGACAGCACCGGGTTCGACGGCAGAAGGCTCGACAGCAGAGAGCGGAGACGAGGGAAGGAGGGCCGATGTCGGTGAGAAACGGACTGCTGGCCCTCCTGGCGCACGGGAACCACCACGGCTACGAGTTGCGCAAGGAGCTCGAGGTGCGCACCGGTTCGCTGTGGGAGCTGAACGTCGGACAGGTCTACACGACCCTCGCCCGCCTCGAACGCGACGGATACGTGGTGGAGGTCGGGAACCGGGCGGGCTCCGGGGACCGGACCGACGGCGACGCCAGTGACCAGCGTCAGTACGCGTTGACCGAGGCGGGGCGCGCCGAGCTCTCGGTGTGGTACCGCGAACCGCGCCGTCGCCCGGCGCCCGACCGTGACGAGCTGGTGATCAAGATCACCCTCGCCGCACAGTCCGACGACGTCGACATCCACGACGTGATCGACGCCCAGCAGCGCGCCACCACCGAGCAGCTCCAGCGCTACACCAGGGCCAAGGCGCAGTCCGACGAGAGCGACCTTGCGCGGCTGATGGCTCTCGACGCCGTCATCGCGCAGATCGATGCGGAGCTGCGCTGGTTGGAGCAGTGCCGCCAACGCCACGCGAGCGCGCATCGGACCCGGGTGGCATCGCGTGGCGAGGCGCGAGCGAAGGGAACATGAGATGGTTGACAACAGCGACGTCCGGGCCCGCGATGGTGACCCCGATGCCCGGAGCGTGAGTGAGCCGGCGCATCCACAACTGCGCATGAGCGGTGTGACGCGCACGGTGCCGGACGGCCGTCGACGGCGGGTCCTGCTCGACCGCGTCGACCTCGATGTCGCCGCCGGCGAGCTGGTGGCGCTCATGGGACCATCGGGATCGGGCAAGACCACCTTGATCCGCATCGCTGCGGGCCTCGACCCCGCGGACGCGGGCCAGGTGGTGATCGACGGCCGCTACCTGTCCGCGACGGACTGCAACGAGATCGCTGCGATCCGCCGGCGATGTATCGGCTACGTGGAGCAGCGATGGAACCTTCTCGATTCGCTCACCGTGCGCGAGAACGTGATGCTTCCACTCGAGCTCGACGGTATGGCCGGGGCACGTGCCGCGGATCGCGCGATGGAGGCGCTCGAGTCCGTGGGCATGGTCGATGCGGCGGCCGCGTTCCCGGGTTCGCTCTCGGGCGGTGAGCAGCAGCGGGTAGCGATAGCCCGAGCACTGGTGGGGAGCCGACGGCTGGTGCTGGCCGATGAACCCACCGGCGCGCTCGACGCCTACACCGCGGAGGTCGTGATGCGCGTCGTCAGGCGCCGTTGCGACGACACGGGTGCCGCGGTGCTGCTCGCCACCCACGACCCGGCGGTGTCCGGTTGGGCCGATCGGGTGCTGTTCCTGCGCGAAGGCACCCTGTCGGGCCAGGCGGTCTCCGGCCGCAGCGCGGAACCGCGGAGGGCGGCTGTCGGCGCCTCGTCGGAGGCCACCCCCGGTGCGACCTCGCCGGGGATGCGATCGGGGCCGCAGCCGGGGGCGCGGCCGTGAGTGGTCACATCCGTGCGCTGAGGCCGATGTGGCGCCGCGCCCGGCGACTGGTGGTGCGCGCGCCGGGGCGCAGCATGGCCACGGGAGCCCTCGTGGCGATATCGAGCGCGGCCGTCGTGGTGTTCGCGGCCTGGCCATGGCTCGATGCGGAACCACTCGCTTCGCTCGCCGCGAGCCCCGACGCGGACGCCGAGTACCTCATCGATGCCCAGCAGGTGCCGGCGGATTCCCGCGTGGAGATCGTCGAGCAGGTGGTCGATGCCCAGCCCGACGGCTCGGACACCGTGGCGATCGAACGCTTCGAGGGAGCGACGCTCGGCAGCGGTGGACGAACCGTGGGCCAGGGTGGTTCCGACTCGGGTGCGCCTGGATACGGAACGATCCTGCAGGCCGACTGGTCGGACCCGTTGGCCTCGGCAGGGATCGCGCTCCTCGAGGGTTCCTGGCCCGGCCCGGGACAGGCCGTGGTGAGCACCGACGTAGCTGCGAGGCAGAACCTCGCTACGGGGGACACGCTGTCGCTGGCGGACCCCCCAGCGGAGCTTCGTGTGTCCGGCATCGTTGAGAACGCGCGCCCGGGTACCCGGCCGGCGCCCGAGATCCTCACCTCCCCGGGGGAGCTCATCGCTCGCGGGGTTCCAGATGACCCGTACGCCCTTGCCCGTGTCACCGGCACCACGGTGCTGGTGAACCTCCCGGCGGGCGCGGGAGCACCGCCGGTCGTCGTGACCGTGGGCACCGACGCAGAGGGTGAGCCCGCGCGCACGGTCATCGATCCCGTCACCCGGGCGGACGACGCGGAACCAGCAGGGCGGTTGCAGATCGCGGTCTCCGCTCTCATCGGCCTGGTGGTGGTGGCCGGTGCGGTGATCGGGATCACTGCGGGAGCGGCGTTCGGGATCGGCGCCGCGCGTCGTCGCCGCAGCATCGGGCTCCTCGCTGCCAACGGTGCGGACCCCGCCGCGATGCGGACG
>CAYVYG010000300.1:0-4562 GCA_964454385.1 uncultured Microthrixaceae bacterium | reverse complement strand
ACGGTGGTGCCCTCCACGGAGATCTCGGCTATCTCCACGCGGTGTGCGCCATCACCGTCGCCGAGGTCGGTGATCCAGAGCAACAGCCCGTCCGCGCGGGCGCCACCGAGTGGCACCTCCAACGTGCTCCGCACGTCGTTGAGCGATGCTGCGGGCGGGCTCGCCTCGGGGTCGGGCAGCTCGCCGGAGGTGACGGGGTAGATCTCACCGGACCAACCGTTGTGAGTGCTCTCGATGGTGACCGAGTTGATCAGGGAGGGACGGTCGAGTTGCAACAGCAGGCCCACGCCGTCCTTGCCGGGGAAGAAGGTACGTGTGTCGTAGGTCTCGGTGCGCCACGCCGTATCGGGGTCGCCGTCCACGGCTGCGGGTGCGAGGGAGTCGTTCTCTCCGGGGGCTCCGGTGCCCTTCGGATCGACGGTCCCGATGCTCGCGACCGTCGGGGTCTCCGCAGGTGGCGGCAGGGTCGAAGGTGGCGTGACGGAGTCACTGGTGTTCTGTCGCAGGAGGGTGCCGGCCACGACCAGAGCCCCGGCAACCATGATGATGCCCATGGCCGGCACGAGCCAGCGACGTTCAGAACGACCGAACCCGGGAGCCTCGGACGGTTCCTGTCGGAGCTCGCCCGTGGTGCCCACGGTGGGGACCCCGGCGACGACCAGGGGCCGTGGAGGCGCGGTCTCGAGCAGAGCCGCCCGGAACTCCGCCGCGTCGTCGAAGCGTTCGCCCGGGTCGCGGCGCAGCGCCCGCATCACGGTCGTGGCCAGGCTGGGGGGCACGTCCGCTCGGTAGCGGCGTGGATCGACCGGATCCACGTGCAGGCGCGCCAGTGCGACCGCCGCAGCGGAGCTGCCCTCGAAGGGGATGCGTCCCACCAGGCACTCGTAGATGATCAGTCCCAGGGCGTACAGGTCCGAACGCCGATCGACGGTTGCTCCTTCCAGTTGCTCCGGTGACAGGTACGATGCGGTACCCATCACGGAGTCCTCCCGGGTCATCTCTGTGTGGTCCTCGGCCTTTGCGATGCCGAAGTCCGCCACCTTCACGCGCCCATCGGTGCACAACAAGATGTTGGACGGCTTGATGTCGCGGTGCACCAGTCCCGCATTGTGGGCGGTTTCGAGAGCGTCGAGGAGCCGGAGCCCGATGCGCCGCACGCTCTCGGTGTCGAGGGTTCCGCGCTCGTCGAGCACCTCCCGGAGCGTGCGGGCGTCGAGCAGCTCCATCACGATCGCCTCGTAGGTTCCGTCCGAGCAGGTGTCATAGACGCCGACGATGCCTGGATGGGTCAGGCGGGCGGCTGCGATGGCCTCCTGGCGGAACCGGTTCACCAGAGCGGTGTCCGAGGCCAGGTGGGGGTGCAGGACCTTCACCGCCACGCGGCGGCCGAGGGTCTCGTCGACGGCCTCGAACACCTGCGCCATCCCGCCCTGGCCGAGCTTTTCCTCCAGCCGGTATCGGTTCGCGATCCTGACCCCCGGCTCGAGCGCTCCTGATTGCTCAGCCATGGTCGTGACCGCGCTCGGTGTGGGGGTCGCTGCCGGCTTGCTCGGGGCGGCGCCTGCGGCGCAGCGTGCGGATCCACCAGACGGCGAGGACCGCCAGGGAAGCGATCGACAGCGCTGCCCCCACCCCCGAGATGGACCACGACCGGACCGTCACCTGCACCTCTCGGATCTCGAGTGCTCCGTCGGGTGAGCGGAGGTCGATGCGCAACAGCGATGACCCCGGTGCCCGTACCTCGACGGGGATGTCGACCCTGTTCTCGCCCGGTTCGAGTCGGACGTCACGGGTCGCTCCCGCGGGGAACTCGAGGCGCGGCGACCGGGTGGTCATCCTCACGGTCACCGCTGTGTCGCCACGGTTGCGGAGCCGCAGCGGGATCGAGCGGGACCGCGAGGTCAGAACCACCGAACGCGGCGGGGGTGACTGGATCATGGCCAGTCGTTCGTCGATCGATCTTCCGATGTGCCCCCACGTGGCGTTGCGAGCGGCGGTGTCGGACGCCAGAGCCAACGTCTGGTCGTTGAGCAGCGTCCATTCGCGTATCATCGGATCCTCGGGACCGGTCATCGACGCGAATCCTGCGATCCGCGTGGCGGTGTCCCGCCAACTGCGAACCACCGCGTCCTGATCGTCGGGATGGCGTCGGCGCAACCGGGCACTGACCGGATCACCCCGATCGTCGGCCGTGGCGGCTGTCGGAGGCGAGATCTGCAGTGGAGCGGGTGCCTGGAAGCCATCCGCCGCGGTGTCCGGCGCGAGCGCCGAGACGAACGCCGCGAGCGTTTCGTGGTCGACCCCGGGGGCCAGCACGATCGCGGCGGACACACCCGGGAACGCGCTCGGGCCCGACCGCACCGCATCGAACCAGGAGGCCATCACCGCCGTGGCGCTGCGGTGCGCACGCAGACCCGGGGAGAGGTCCGGGTCCAACAGGAGCCGGGTCACCTCGGCGTCGTAGCTGGTGACGGTCATCCCGTCCACACCGTCGAGAGCGAAGGTCCGGGTGCGCGCCGGCATGTCCGCATCGTCGCTATCGGCATCGTCGCTCTGGGCATCGGACTGCAACGCCAAGCGGTCCTCGGAGACGAACAGGTGGGTGATGCCGGCCCGTGCGAGGCGTCGGGCGGCAGATGGATCGACGGTGTCGTCGAACATCCAGATGTCCCCGGGTCTGTGGCCGGTCACCGAGTCGAGGATGGAGCTGCCGGTCGCCAGCTGCTGATCGAGGACCGTGCTGTCCGAACGCGCCAGCGCGGCGGTGTCGACCTTGACGTACGACTGTGCAGCGACGGTGAAGGCGGTCCCGGCCAGGTCTTCGACGAAGGCCCGATCCGCAGGTACCTCGCTGCGTTGCAGACCCAGGATCGTGTTGGGTCGCAACGCCACCGTCAGGGGCAGGTCACGGTTCTCTGTGAGCATCGACTCCCAGGACGACACAGCCAGGCTCTCGTCGATGGACAGGGCACTGCGACCGTCCACCCCCAACGCTGGCGCGCTGTCGAGTGCAGCCAGCAATTGGACCGCGGTGCGCGCCGGCCGGCCATCTCGTCCGGTCTGGGGTTCCTCGGGGAGGCGGTTGAGGAAGACCGTCGCAGTCGAGATCCCAGTGGTCCCCGACGGGGCGACCTCGATCGTCACGGGATGGATCCCCGGCGTCGGTATCAGTTGCCGCTCGGTGTCACCGGCGCCTGACCGGACCGGGATCTCGATGGTGGCGGTGCCGTTTCGGTTCGGCAACCGGGCGAGCGGTGTGACCATGGGTGCCTGGAGGTTGCGGGGTGGGGTGCCGTCGTCCAGTTGGGTCTCCAGTGCGTCGCGCAAGGTGTCGCCGCGGGGACGTAGCCGCTGGCGGATCGTCGTGGTGACCACTGCGTCAGGCGGCATCCCCGCGGTGGAGAAGCTGATCGTGAAGGTGCCATCGGGACCCACCCAGGGGCTGACGGCGGTGATCGCCAGCTCGTCGGTGCGTTCCGCCGGGTCGGTCCCGCCGTGGCGGCCTGCCGGCGCGGCTGCGGTAGTGCTCCAGGGAACGACCATCAGGACCATCATCGAGATGCCCGCGATGGCCGTCGCGCGCACACCTCTCATCCCGTCATCCCGGGGGTCCACGACAGGACCACCAGGTCGTCGGGGGTCTCGACGAAGCCGAGCGACTCATAGAGGGCGAGGGCGGCGTGGTTGGTCACCTGGGTGTTGACCAGGACCCTCTGGCTGCGACGGTGCTCGCACCATCGCAGGGCGTCGGCCACCAGGGCGGTGGCGACCCCGCGACGTTGGTAGCGCGGGTCTGTTGCGAGTCGCTGCAGGAAGCCGGAGCTGCCTCCTCTTCCGGTGACCGAGTAGCCGACGCTCGCCTGCCCGATCCGGGCCATCCTGAACCTTGCCGACGGCGTCGCCTCCCGGGCATCGCTGAGACCCTGTGCGTCGAGCTGCCAGAAGGGAGGGAACGCCTGCTGGTCGATCGCGAGTGCCACGTCACGGTCACTTCTACGGCCGCGGCGGATGTGGACAGCGCCGCGCCCCCGGGGCCCGATCCGTTGGGCCCACCCGGGTTCGAGACGGTGCTCGAGCACCACCAAGCGGTCGTCCTCTTCGAACCCCAGGTCGATGAACGGGGTCGTATCCGGTTCGCGCAGCGCCGAGGTGACCACCTGTGTGTATCCGAGGGAGTTGACGATCTCGAGCGCTGCGCGAACATCAGCCGAGGAGGGGTTCGGCTGGTCGGCGGGAACCGACAACAGGGCGGCGCCCTCGCGTGCGTGCCAGGGGCTGACGCGGAAGCGCTGCCGGCCAACGGTGATCATCTCGCGGGTCAACATGACCGGTGTCCTCCTGCCCCGGCGCAGCGCGGTTCGCTCGATCGTAGTTTCGCGCTGCGCGTCAGTCATTGCGGTGGCACCAGTAGATTCGGATCGGTGACCGTGCTGTTCTCCTGCGACGAGCTCTTCCGGGCCCACGACACCGGGCCGCTGCACCCTGAGAGGCCCGCACGCATCGACGCGGTGGCAGCCGGGATCCGTGCGCACCACCTGGGTGAGTTGGTCCTGCGGCTCGAC
>CAYVYG010000299.1:0-4583 GCA_964454385.1 uncultured Microthrixaceae bacterium | reverse complement strand
CCGTCCGGGTGACACGGTTCCGATGGCCGGGATCGACCGTCACGTGTCGCGCTTCACGGTGTGCCGCCACTGCGGAGCGGTGCGTGATGTGCGCAACGACCGGCGCGGCGAGCGACCCGGGGCGCTGCACCAGGGTTGGTGCAAGGTCCGCTCGGGAGCACTGCGGGAGCAGTGGGACCCGATCGTGTTGGTCCACGAGCTAGCCACCGAGGCGATCCGGTTCCTGGTGCCGGTGTCGATGTACGAGGTCGAGGAACGCCTCGCCAGCTTCAAGGCCGCGCTCAAGTTGGGGATACGGGCCGGACTCGGCGGCAACCCCGACCACCTGGAGGTCACCACCGCCGACGCGCCGAACAGGGGCGGCCAGGGACGGCGCCGGTTCCTGGTGCTCTATGACCAGGTGCCCGGAGGAACCGGCTACCTCGCACCGCTGGCGGATCCCGGCCAGGTCAGGCGCTTCCTCGAAGCTGCGCGCGACCACATCTCACGCTGTGCGTGCCGGGCTGAGGGACGCCCTGCCTGTCACCGATGCCTGCTCGGGGTGGTCGACCGCTCGGAGTACGCGCTGGTGCGGCGCGACATCGCCCGCGAGCTGCTCGACGGGCTGTTGGGCGACTGGCAGACCCCGAGCCGCGTCGACACCGTCGCCGGAGCGAGCATCGCGCAGGTGGAGGAGTCCGAGCTCGAACGGCGCTTCAAGGTCGCGCTGCGGCACTGGGCCGAGAACGAACAGCGCGCGGATGTCACCTGGACCAGGGTGCCGGGACGGGATCGCTACGAAGCGTTCGAGTTGACCATCGGCTTCGGTGGTGATGTCGTGCGGTACCGCTTCGACGAACAGGCCGGCCTGTCCAACGTCGCGAGCACGTTGCCGGACTTCCTGATCCGGCGGATGGATGCCCGCGCACCCGAGATCGCCGTCTACCTCGACGGCCTGCAGTTCCACGCCTCACAGCAACACAACCGGATCGCAGCGGACTCGACCAAGCGGGCCGAGCTGCGGGCGGAATCCAGGTTGGTCTGGAACCTGACCTGGCGTGACGTCGAGCAGTTCCACTCCGCGGTCACCGCCGAGATCCCCCGCAACGCCCCGGATCGTGAGCTGATGTCACCTGCCGCGCGCGCCCGTGCAAAGGCCATCCACCACCACCGCCCGGACGCTCTGATCAGCATCGAATCGATCGAACAGAACCCCGTCGCGCTGCTGTTGGACTTCCTCGTGCGACCCGAGGTGGATCAGTGGCGCCAGACGGTGCTGAGCGCGGTGGCCGGCGTGGCAGCCGCCGCCGGACTGCACGACCTCGACGTCTCCACACTCGGCAACGCACTCGACGACGCACTGCGGGGGTGTTGGCCCACCGAGATCCCCGAACCCGACAGCGATCCGGTCGCCTACGGGACAGGCGCCGTGACCCCCGGAGGGTTGCCGTTCGGGCTGGTGCTCGACGCGACCGCACCCGACGAGGAACGCTGGAGCGTGTTCGCGGTGCTCGACGACTCACCGGAGGCGCTGGCGGATCCCGATCACCAACATCGGTGGGCGGACTGGTTGCCGTGGTCGAACCTGCTGCAGTTCCTCGGCCAACCCCATGATCCGTGTGCCGCGGTCATCGCAGCGGCATCCCAGGCCTCCTCGGGCGCCTCCGACGAGCTGTGGCTCCGCCACCTGTGCCGCGAAGGGACCATCGCCACACCTCGGACCGAGCCGTCATCAGGTGATTCGTCCGAGCGGCCCACAGGACAGGCGGAACTGCCCGCTGAGCAGCTCGCAAACCTCGAGTTGATGGACCCGGCGGTCGCGGAGCTCACCCGACCGGTGCTCGAGGTGGGAGCGCCGGGCGTCATCGCCGGTCACGAGCTGGCAGACGGTTCGATGATCGAAGCCGCGTGGCCCGACCAGCGGGTCGCGGTGGTCACGGACGGCCAGGTTGCCCCCGACGGCTGGCAGAGCCGTCACGTGACGGACTGGACCGTCGACGAGCTGGCGGCAGCGCTGCAGTCGGCTGCTCCCACCGCTCAACGACCCACAGGCGTGCGGGATGGTTCAGAGGAGTCAGCCTGATGGCCAGCCTCGCGTTGTCGCGCAACCTCATCGACCGCTACGCGCGGCTCGACCATGCGGTGCGCAAGCGCGTCCAGGACCTGGCCGAGAAGTGCCGCCGGAAGACCCTCGCCGAGCTGAGCCACACAGGACTGCGCCTGGAGCCCTACAACAACCAGCGTGATCCCCGGGCACGTACCATCCGCCTCGGCGACAACCACCGCGGCATCGTGCTCGTGCCCGACGGAACCGAACAGATCGTTCTCGTGGACGTGCTCACCCATGACGCCGCTGATCGCTGGATGCTCGACAACGAGTTCCGGGTCAACGAGGCGACCGGTGCGCTCGAGATCGTCGACCTCGCGGCGATCCATCTGGCTGCTGACGAGGCCGCCGGCGACGCTTCCGCAGCTGACGCCCACACGGACACGGGACCCACCACGTCGCTCTTCGAGCACCGTCGGGACAAGGACTTCACGCAGCTCGGGATCTCTGCGGACCTGGTCGGGGTGATCCGCCTGATCCAGAGCGAGGACCAGTTGATGGGCCTGCTAGAGGTGCTCCCACAGGGGCAGGCCGATGCCCTGATCATGCTGACCGGCACCGACAGCGTCGAGACGATCTACGCGGCGGTAGCAGGTGAGGAACGGTCCACGGAGATCGACCCCGACGACCTCGCCGCGGCCGTGGAAGCGCCGGCGTCGCGCGGTGAGTTCCATGTCGTCAGCGACGACGCCGAGCTCGCGGACATGCTCGCTAAGCCATTCGCCACCTGGCGCACCTACCTGCATCCGTCCCAGCACGACGCCGCCTACAAGATGACCTACAACGGACCGGCCAGGGTGACCGGCGGCGCGGGTACCGGCAAGACCGTCGTGGCGGTGCACCGGGCGCAGGCGCTCGCTGATGCGCTCGAGGACCGCTCGGGCAAGCCGATCCTGTTTACCACGTTCACCCGCAACCTCGCCCAGGCGATCGAACGCGACCTGTTCACGCTCGGTGGGAACGACCTGCTCGCGGTCGTGGAGGTGCTGAACGTCGACCGGTTGGCGCACAGGGTCGTGAGCGAGGTCGAGGGTCGACAGCCGAGCATCATCTCCGGCCGGGACCTGGTCGACCTGATCGAGGTCCACTGCCTCGAGGTGGGTTCGGAGCGCCCGGCGACGTTCATCGCCCAGGAGTGGGAGCAGGTCGTGCTCGCACAGGGCATCGAATCACGCGCGGACTACTTCGCGGCGAACCGTTCGGGACGGGGCACCAGGTTGAACCGGTTGGCGAGAGCCGAGGTGTGGAAGGTGATCGAGTCGTTCACCAGGGAGCTGTCGGCCCGCAACAGGCGCACCTACCTGCAGGTCGCTGCGGCTGCTGCCGGTTACCTGAGGGCCGATCCGGTGAAGCCGTACCGGCATGTCATCGTGGATGAGGCACAGGACATCCACGAGACCCAGTGGCGTCTCCTGCGCGCAGCGGTCGAACCGGCACCGAACGACATGTTCATCGTGGGCGATTCGCACCAGCGGATCTATGACCGCCGCAGCTCGCTGTCGAAGGTCGGCATCGAGATCCGTGGGCGTTCCCGCAAGCTGCGGATCAACTACCGGACCACCCATGAGATCCTCCGTTGGTCGATGGGCCTGCTCGGTGAGGGCGACTTCGACGACCTCGACGAGGGCACCGAAACCCACGACACCGCCGGCTACCACAGCTTCATGCACGGTCCCGCTCCCACCCTGGTGGGCACCGGTTCGACCGCCGAGATGATCGACGCTCTGGTTCCACAGGTCCGCGAGTGGATCCGAGATGGGATCGCCGAGACCGACATCGCCGTCGCGGCACGCACCGTCGGCGAGCTCCGGCCGATCGAGTCAGCCCTGCGTGCAGCGGGCGTTGCGACCCAGCAGCTCGGTCGTGACCTCACAGCGCCTGATGGCGTGGCACTCGCGACGATGCACCGCATGAAGGGCCTCGAGTACCGGGCAGTGGCGGTGATCGGTGTGGCGGACGATCACGTGCCCTTCCCCCCGGAGCTCACCCCGGCGAATACCGACCCGGTCCAACACGAAGCCGACCTGCAACGCGAACGCTGCCTGGTCTACGTCGCCTGCACCCGTGCCCGTGAGGACCTGTGGATCGGCTGGAGCGGCACCCCGAGCCGGTTCATTCCGCCATGAGCGCTCAGATGCCGGCGGGCCAGTGCTGCACCACCAGGTCCTCCATCGGGAAGTCAGCGACGTTCGCGCCCCGCCAGACCTCTTCGACAGACACCGCGCAACGGTCCGATTGCAACGCTTGCGCGTCAGTTATGATTGTTCGTGATGCGCACGACGCTCAACCTCGACGACGACGTGGCCGCTGCGCTGAGCCATGACGCCGGCCGTGAGGGCCGCAGCATGTCACGGGTGGCCAACGACCTGATCCGGGCGGGCCTTCGTGCTCGCCACGAGCGAGCACGCACCGAGGAGCCATATGTGCCACCGGTGGTGGACACCGGTAGACCAAGGGTCGACGTGACCGACATCGGAGAGGTCCTGGAGATCCTCGA
>CAYVYG010000298.1:0-4586 GCA_964454385.1 uncultured Microthrixaceae bacterium | reverse complement strand
GCTCGACGTCGATGACGATCTGCAGTGCCGGGTCGGCAAGCACCGCATCCATCAGGGTGCGGGCGCCCTCGGCTGACAGCTCTACCGGCACCAGTCCGTTCTTGGTGGCGTTGTTGCGAAAGATGTCGCCGAAGCGCGGTGAGATCACCGCGGCGAACCCGTACTGCTGCAGGGCCCAAACCGCGTGCTCGCGACTGGAACCGGTGCCGAACTGCGGTCCTGCTATGAGGATGTTCGCACCGGCGTGCTCCTCGCGGTTCAACACGAAGTCACGGTCGTCGCGCCACTCCGAGAAAAGGCCCCGGTCGAACCCGGTGCGTTCCACCCGCTTCAACCAGTCAGAAGGGATTATCTGGTCGGTGTCGACGTCGGAGCGGTCGAGTGGCACCGCGGTGCCGGTTATCACCTGTACGGCTTCCATCAGATGTCCTCCGGGGTTGCGAAGTGGCCTGCGATCGCGGTGGCGACCGCCACCGCTGGCGAGACGAGGTGGGTGCGCCCGCCCCTGCCCTGGCGGCCCTCGAAGTTGCGGTTCGAGGTGCTCGCTGATCGTTCGCCGGGTGAGAGCTTGTCCGGGTTCATCGCGAGGCACATCGAACAGCCCGGTTCGCGCCAGTCGAACCCCGCAGCGGTGAACACCTCGTCGAGCCCCTCGGCCTCGGCCTGGGCCTTGACAGCGAAGCTGCCCGGCACCACGAACGTTCGCACGCCCTCGGCAACGTGGCCACCGGATCTCGAGATGACCGCCGCAGCGGCGCGCAGGTCCTCGATGCGGGAGTTCGTGCAGGAACCGATGAACACGGTGTCGACCGCGATGTCGCGCATGGACTGGCCCGGGCGCAGGTCCATGTACTGCAGTGCCCGCTCAGCCGCCGAGCGTTCGATCTCGCCATCGAAGTCATCGGGTGAGGGGATCGTCTCGGAGAACCCGATCACCTGACCCGGGTTGGTCCCCCACGACACGTGCGGCTCGATGGCCGATGCGTCGAGGGTCACCTCTTTGTCGAAGGTCGCACCCTCGTCGCTGTAGAGGGTCCTCCAGTCGGCCACCGCGGCGTCCCACAGCTCACCCGATGGCGCCTGGGGACGCCCTTGCAGGTACTCGAAGGTGGTCTCGTCCGGTGCTATGAGACCGGCCTTCGCGCCGAACTCGATCGACATGTTGCACACCGTCATGCGGCCCTCCATCGACAGCGAGGAGATGGCGGATCCCCGGTACTCGGCGATGTATCCCATGCCGCCGGAGGTGCCGAGCTCGCCCAGCACCGCCAGTATCAGGTCCTTGGCGGTGACACCGGGCAACAGCTCGCCGTCGATGTTGATCGCGAGCGTCTTCGGTCGCGCCTGGTGCAGCGTCTGGGTGGCGAGCACGTGTTCGACCTCGGAGGTGCCGATGCCGAACGCGAGCGCGCCGAAGGCGCCGTGGGTGGCGGTGTGGGAATCGCCGCACACCACGGTCATGCCCGGCAGGGTGCGGCCCTGTTCTGGTGCCATGACGTGCACGATCCCCTGGCCCGGGTCACCCATCGGGAAGTTGACGATGCCGAACTCCGAGGTGTTGG
Source organism: uncultured Microthrixaceae bacterium (assembly GCA_964454385.1). Classification (GTDB taxonomy): domain Bacteria; phylum Actinomycetota; class Acidimicrobiia; order Acidimicrobiales; family Microtrichaceae; genus JAMLGJ01. The sequence goes on along the minus strand of CAYVYG010000298.1, from coordinate 3,024 downwards.
CCCGTAGCGTGTCGACCTGCTTGGCGCTGACGGGGTCCTCGATCGGGCGGTCGATGTTCGCGGTCGGGACGTTGTGGTCCTCGGTGGCCACGGTCAGGTCGGGCCTGCGGACCGTGCGGCCCGCCATGCGCAGCCCGTCGAAGGCCTGTGGGGAGGTGACCTCGTGGATGAGGTGCAAGTCTATGTAGAGCAGGTCCGGTTCCCCTTCGGCGGACCGCACGACGTGGCGGTCCCAGACCTTCTCTACAAGTGTTCGTGGTCGTTGTTCCACGGCTGCTCCTGGGTGTCTCTCGAATCGTGTTCCGCGATGCGTGCCCGTCGGTTTGCGGGAGGTGATTGCGATGATCTCGAATAATGAGATACCGTTCTCATTTGATGGGATCAACAGTACGCCCCGTGGGGGTGCTGCACAAGTCGGTCGCGGTGCTCGATTGCGTAGCCGCCGGAGAACGCACGCTCGGCGAACTGGTCGACAGGACCGGGCTCAGCCGCGCCACGGCTCACCGTTTGGCACTGGGCCTCGAACAGCACGGTCTCCTGCGGAGGACTCCCGAGGGCCGTTTCGCCCTGGGGCTGCACCTGCTGGCGCTCGGGCGTGCCGCGACTGACCAGTTCCCGCTCGCAGAACGGGCACGAACGGCGATGGAACACCTTCGCGACGCGACCGGCGAATCCGTCCAGCTCTACGTGACCGAAGGTTCGGACCGGGTTTGCGTGGCGGCCCTCGAGTCCCCCCACGGACTGCGCACGATCGTGCAGGTCGGAGCCGTGCTGTCGATGGAACACGGATCCGCAGCCCACGTGCTCTCGGGCGAGCCGGCCGACGAACGGACTGGCTGGGTCGAGTCGATCGAAGAGCGCGAGCGGGGTGTGGCGAGCGTCTCGGCCCCGGTGCTCGACGGGGAGGGCCGTGTGCTGGCGGCGGTGTCGGTTTCGGGACCGGTCGAGCGGATGGGGCCCTCACCCGGCGAGCATCATGGAGCCGCGGTCGCCGCTGCGGCGCAAGAGATCTCAGCGCTGGAGGCGCCGGGAGGGTGAGCGCTGGAGGTGCCGGGAGGTCCGGGCGATGGGTGCCCCCCAACCCGGCTAACGGCGGGGACGACCGCGTTGAGCGGCGGCGCGGCGCCGGGAACGCTGGTTTGCCTCACGCTGGTTCGTCCGCTCGAGCTGCTCGGTCTCGGCCTCGAGCTGTTCCACCTCGCCGACCAGCTCGTGCCAAGCGTCGAGCCGTTCAGCTCCGATGAATCCCTCGTCGATCGCTGCCAGGATCCCACAACCCGGCTCGTCGCGGTGCGAGCAGTCGGTGAACCGACAACGCTGCGCGAACGGCAACAGGTCCACGAACGCCCGTTCCAGCCCGTCATCGGCGTGCCACAGCCCCACGCCGCGTATGCCCGGCGTGTCGATCAGCCAGCGGTCACCCGAGAGCTCGATCATCTGACCGGCAGTCGTCGTGTGCCGGCCACGCTGGTCGCCTTCGCGGACCTCCGCGGTCAGCTGCACCGGGTGTCCTGCCAAGGTGTTGGCGAGGGTCGACTTGCCCGAACCCGACGCACCCAGGAGAGCGGTCACGCTGCCGGCGGGGAGGTGCGGTTCGAGCTCTGTGGTGCCCGACTGTGGGTCGCAGCCGGAGCGCGCCTCCGCCCCGTCACCGGAGACTGAGGTGCCACCGGAGACTGAGGTGCCACCGGAGACAGGGGTGTCACCGGAGACAGGGGTGTCACCGGAGCCCGAGGACCAACCGGGGGCCAGCGACGACACACAGACCACCGGCACTCCCGGTGCGAACGCCTCGGCTTCGGAGCGGGCGGCTCTGCTGAGCGCAGGTGTGACCAGATCTGCCTTGGTGAGGACCACCACCGGGCTGGCTCCGCTCTCCCAGGCGAGCACCATCTCGCGTGCCAGCCGTGAGGTGTTGACGCCGCCGTCGAGTGCCTGGAGCACCAGCACCACGTCCATGTTGGCGGCGAGTGCCTTGGCGGAAACGGCGATGTCGTCGCGTCCCGAGCCGGGTGCGCGGCGTTCGAAGACCGTGCGACGATCGAGGATCGCCTCGATCCGCCCAGCGCCGGTATCGAGCGCGCAGACGTCTCCCACGACGACGCGGCGCACCGCCTTCGCGGCGACGACCAGACGTTGGACGCTGCGGGAGGCGGCCACGGTGATGCCGCCCTTGTCGATGCGCACCACCCGAACCGGCTCAACCGCCAGGTCGTGATGGGCAGCGCGCCAGGTGGACCACTCGCGCTCCCAGCGGTCGTCCCATCCGGGCGGCCGCGGTTGCTGGTCAACGGTCATCGCCAACATCGTGCCACGCGTCCCCCTCTCCACCGGCCCGGGCTGTGCAGGCCGGACTGTGCAGGCCGGACTGTGCTGGCTGGACCTTGCAGGCCCGGTGTAGAGGCGGGTGGGTACTGCCGGGTTGCGGTACCCGCCGGGGGCACCCATAGGGTGGATCGCGTGCACACCGTCGCCGCAGTCGACATCGGCACCAACTCGGTGCACATGGTCGTTGCCCGACCGGCGGACACGGGTCCCTTCGAGGTTCTGACAAGGCACAAGGAGGTCGTCCGGCTCGGGTCCGGGGTCGACGACATGAAAGAGCTCGACACGGACGCGCTCGACCGTGGCGTAGCCGCCCTGCGCCGCTGCGCAGAGATCGCCAGGGGTTTCGACGCCGAGGTGCGTGCGGTCGCGACCTCTGCGGTGCGCGAGGCCGCCAACGCGGCCGTTTTCACCGCCCGGGTGCGCGATGAGGTGGGCATCGAGGTGAACCTGATCTCCGGAGTGGAGGAAGCGCGGCTCATCCAGCTCGGTGTTCTGCAGGCTCTGCCCGTGTTCGATCGTGACCTCCTGCTTGTGGACGTAGGCGGTGGCAGCACCGAGGTCCTCATCGGTCGGGGAACCGAGGTTCGCTTCGCCCGTTCGCACAAGCTCGGTGCGATCCGGATGACACGACGGTTCTTCCCCGACGGAACCGTCCCCAAGGGATCGGTGCAGCGTTGCCGGAACCTGGTCCGCGCT
>CAYVYG010000297.1:0-4589 GCA_964454385.1 uncultured Microthrixaceae bacterium | reverse complement strand
CCCTGTCGGCGTCTTCCCGACCGGTGTGTCGAAAGCGTCGCTTGCATCACTCCGCCCCGGCCGAGTCGCCATCCGATGTACGCTCACATCTGGTATGCTACCATTTACTCATTTATTAGCAACTCGCAGATTCAGGGACGGCGAATGACCGGAGAAATGCGCCTTGATGACCTGGCCCGAACCGCCGGGATCCCCAGCACCACCGTTCGGCTCTACCAGTCCAAGGGGCTTCTCGCCCCACCGCGACTCGAGGGCCGCACCGGCTGGTACGACGAATCACACCTCCGGCGGCTCCGACTGATCGCCCGCCTGCAGGACGATGGGTTCTCACTCGCCGGTATCGCCTCCCTGCTCGACGCCTGGCAATCCGGAGGCGGCATCGACGCCCTCATCGGAGTCGAAGCGCAACTCGACGAGATGATCGGCGAACCGCATGCCGTCGTCGTCGCCGTCTCCGATCTCCTCGAGCGGTTCCCCGAAGGATCGATGACCCCAGACCTCGTCCAACGGGCCTGCGAGCTCGGACTCGTCCACCTGCTGGACGACGGCAACCTCAGGGTCCCCGACCGGCGGTTCCTCGACACCGGCGCCGCCCTCGCGCAACTGGGCGTCCCCATCGAGGTGATCCTCAACGAGTGGCAAGCGCTGACCGCGCATACCGACGCGATCGCCGGTCGGTTCATCGACGTCTTCGAAGACCACTTGGCACCCGCGGACTGGCGAGACGGGCTGTCAGCCGAGCGTGCCGACGAGCTCGTCCGAACGCTCGCCCAACTACAGGGGCTGGCCAGGCATGTCCTCATCGCTGCGCTCGATGCCAGCGTGGCCCGACTGGGACGACAACGACTCAGCCAACTCCTGCCCGAAGACACGTCCGAAGCGGGCGAGGCGTGATCGCAACCCAGACGCCAGGTGTCCGGATGGTCGAGGCCGAGCGGGTCGCTCCCATCTCGCTTGCACGCGGCTACCTCGCGTTGCAGGCGATCGGCGGAACGGCATGGTGGATCGCGGTGCTCGTGTCGGATGACATCCGCAACTGCACCCTCGGCCAATGGGATCCCGCAGTCCTGGTCGGACCCGCTCTACTTCCACGTCGCAGACGCTGCGCCCGGCACACGCCATCTCCGCCGCAGCCTGGCGCAGCTCGTCGTGTTCTGGAGCGCGTTCTTCGTCGTCGTGCCGCTCGTACTGACGTTCGCCGAAACACGGCTGCAACTGCAGTGGGTCGCGTTCGATCGCTGGGAAGCGCGCCCGACAGGAGCGACTGCCTTCATCCTCGGCAGTGGGCTCGGGCTGTGGGCATGCGTGACGATGGCGCTGCGCGGCAACGGCACACCACTGCCCGCAAAAGCCGCCAGGGACCTGGTGATCACAGGACCGTACCGGTCTGTCCGCAATCCGATGGCTCTCGCAGGAGTGCTGCAGACCGTCGGCGTCGGCGTGATGGTCGGTTCCTGGATGGTGATCGCCGCCGCGCTCTGCGGGGCGCTGGCATGGAACGTGCTGATCCGACCGGTCGAAGAGGCCGATCTGGACGCCCGATTCGGAGAGCCGTACCGGCAGTACGCAGAGCGGGTCAGGTGCTGGCTTCCGACGCGCCCGTCGCACACCTGACGCACTCGGTCAGGTCATTGTCTTCATCAGAAAGTGGTCTCGGTCAGAATGTCTCGTCGCCCGGAAGCGCCGCCGCCTGGCGGATCCAATCGTGGAACTGGTCGTCGTCGATCGCGTCGCCTTCGCGGATGTTCGAGTACCTGACCGCCGGATACTTGGAGCTCTCAGGCGGCGCAGGTTCGAGTTGGCCGCCATTCAACCAGGTGACCCTCACATACTTCGTCATGCAGTGCATGCTCAGGAACCAACCGTTGCCCTCGATGCCGTAGAACGGCGAGTTCCACCGCACCGCCTGCGCCGCATCCGGAACCTCCTCGAGGATCAGAGCATCGAGATGACGCCCGACCTCGCCCTTCCATCCGGGCATGGCGTCCAAGTACGCCTTCACCGGGTCACGGCCGTCGCCCTTGGCGATCTGCGGATTACCGCCGGACAGCAGCACCGTCCCATCGGGGAGTTCTTCCATCGGCATGTCGCGGTCTCCTTCCGAGGTAACGCACACCGAGCCATCTTGGCCGACGCCGGACGTCGGTGCAGCTGTCGCAGCAATCCCGCCGGCCCTCGACGAAATCCGGGCTCGAGCCACGTCTTTACTGATGTGATCGACCACCGTCAAGGAACCTCCGCAGCAGCTCCCATTGATATCAAGCGCTCGTCGCCCCTGGACCGGGACACAAAGGGTCGGCAGTCGAGCGCAGTCAGTCGGCCCGGAACGGCCGTGGGGAAGGTGGCGGCGTCGGAGCCACTCTCAGTTGGCACGGGGATGCTTGTGGCGCAGCCAGTTGACGACCCGGGCCCAGCTGAAGGCGCGTAGGTGGCCGAAGGTGGCCTTGGACACCCGTGGCGGAAGTAGTTGGTCCAGCCCCGCAGCACCGGGTTGATCCGGCGCAGCAGTTCACAGAGCAGTTCGTTCTTGCCTTTGGAGGCTCAACGTCTTCACCTTGGCCTTGACCTTCTGAAGGGCACTGGCCCGGCTTGTTGCCGGTAACAGTGGGCGTGGAGGAGCGGGTAGAAGGATCGTTCACCGGAGGCGTTGTCGGCTTGACTCACGACGAGCTGTTTGCGCATCGTGCGACGGGCGGCCATGAACCACTGCTCCCACTCGTGTGGGGACTGCGGTTCTTGGCTGGGGTCGACGAGTACTCGGCCAGGGCCGCATCATCACGTGATGCCCGTCCTTTGACCGGGACGTGACGAACGATCTTGGTCCAGGAGAGTTTGGTGAGATAGGCGCCCGTGTCCGGGTCACCGAACACCCACCGGTCGTTCCTGGACCGGTTGAACTTGCCGAAGTACCGGGCGACAACCCAGCTCCTCGCCTTGCACGGGATGGAACAAGCCGCAGGGGTCCGCTACCACAACAGTGTCCGCAGTGACGCTGAGACGGTGCCGGGGTAGGACCGGTTGGATGCATGGCTGACTCCGAGGGTCTCGAAGAGGGGTTCTTGTTTCTCGGGTTGCGCGTACGCCGCTACGTCGACCCGCAAGGGAGCGGGAAACTGCTCATCAAGCCTGACCAGGAGTCGGTCAAGCGGTTCGAGGAACGGCTCGCTGCTGACATGGGTTCCCTGCGGGGAGCGAATGCGGCAGCGGTGGTGTCTCACCTCAACCCCATCATCCGGGGCTGGTCGGCCTATTACCGCAGTGTGGTCTCGTCCCGGACGTTCAACGGGCTCGACCATGAACGCACGTAACGTCGATGGATCCTCGACGCCGGCTTGGCCGGGGCATTCGACCGCATCCTGGATCGGGTGCCTGGGCTCGGTGGTCCGCGACGGCAGTCCTGGGGGCCCACGCCGTCTCAGGAAGCGATGCCGTTCGCCGGGGAGGCGATGGTGTCCCTGCCGAGCTACGTCGACGTCACACCCATCGACGAGGCGTATGCGGCTGGCGAGGGCCCGTCGACCGGTCGGTCGTCGACTACCCGATCAGATCGACTCCCAGCAGTGCTACCGGGCCGCCCAGGCAGCAGCCGCGACCAGCACCGTCGCCACGCCGGTTACAGCGAGCGTCACGTGCTCGAACACCGCTCCGGTGACGACGTCCGTGGGGAGCAACGGCACCACGAGTGACGACCAGGCGACGACCACCACGCAGAACCCGAGCACACCCTTCGCGATCAACACCGACGCACCGACGGTTCGGGGAAGGCGGTGCCGCAGGACCGCGAGGAGGATGGTCGCGACAAGCGCAACCGCGGTGATCGAGAGGTTGACCCAGACCCCGCTCGGAAAGCCGGCAACCCCGCAGGCCTGCGGGCTCGGAGCGATCGATGCCCGGTAGCGCTCGACGTCGAGTGCGTTCGCGAACTGGAGCGACAACGCCGCCACCGGCCCGAGTACGGCGGTCATGACGAGCATCACGTTGCGTGCCGGAAGGAAGACCTGTCGGTTTCTCCCGTAGGAGGCGAGGACCGCTCGGAGCCCGAGTAGTAGCAGCAACGTTGACAGGCCGAACGCAGCTCCGTTCAGCAGTTGTTCGTGAGCAGCGATGCCGACCGACGGCCCGTCACTGGTGCGTCCAGCGAGGATCGCGTAGGTGAACCCGAGGATGAGCAACGAGAAGAACGCGCAGGTGAAGATCACCACCGACTCACTCGCTGCGACGCCGGCTGCGTCGTCCGAATCCTCCTGTCGTGCGTTGTCATGGTCGAGCGGCAGGAGGATCGCCAGGAGCGCGAAGCCGGCGAGCAGACCGGCGATCGCCGAGTACCACCCTGCGGACGACGCGATGTCGAAATCGAGCGAATCGAAGCGGCAGTCCATCACGGGGTAGTCAACCAGACGCTGTCTCGCTGACCGCCCCCTTCACCGACCCACGTCGGCGGCTCGATGCGTGCAGCGACATCGCTCACGGATCGCCGGCCTCTTCGATCGCGCGCAGGACGAGCTCGAGGGAGAGCTCGAAGACGTCGTGGTGGCTGAGTGCGGCAAGGCGTTCCCGATGGCGATGCAGCGCCGGGTGAGTTGATGGGT
>CAYVYG010000296.1:0-4597 GCA_964454385.1 uncultured Microthrixaceae bacterium | reverse complement strand
CGCGGTCCACGACCTGATGGTCGAACAAGGTCGCGGCCACGTGGTGAACATGTCCTCGATCTACGGAAACCACCCGGTTGCCGGTGCCGGCGTCTACGGCGCCACCAAGGCAGCGGTGAACACGCTCTCGGAGGCGTTCCGGGTCGAGTCGCAGGGCAAGATCAAGGTGACAGTCGTCAAGCCGACGGGTGTGCCGGCGACGGGCCTGAGCGCGAGCGTCGTGAACCCCGGAGCTGTCGAGGGCATCCTCGGACAGAACCTGGACGAGTACTTCCCCGCCCTGCTCGGCGAGCTCACCGATCGACAAAGCGACCGCGATGATGCACAGTACGCCGTGCTCGCTCCTGAGGACCTCGTGGAACAGATCCTCTTCGCCATCGACCAGCCGTGGGGAATTTCGATCGGCGACATAACGGTGCGAGCCACGGGCGACCGGTACATCATCTGAGCCTGAGGCCGGGTACGGGGCCGCGCTGCCCGGCGCTCGGAACCCGGTGTCAGCTGGTCGGTGCCGCGAGCCGGCGCCGCCAGCTCAGCGACCAGGATCGCTGCGCGGGGACTCCGGCGGTTCCGGGCGGACCGACGAGAACACCGCTCCCAGCAGTCCCCGTCCGAGTCCACGGAGGATGTCGAGGTTGTCGAAGTAATCACGCCACACGGTGATGCGCCCGTCGAGAACCTCGAAGCGACCGCACACCCAGAACTGGATCCGCACCGGCCCGAGGACCATCACGTCGGTCCGCTCGTTCAACACCACGGATCCGTCGGCCGCGATCGAGTGGATGTAGACCTCGAAGGCCATGTTCGGTCGGTCGAGGCTCGCGAGCACCGCCGAGACGTCGTCGCGGCCCCGGATGGTCGGCAACCCGACGTTGGTGTAGCGGACATCCTCCGCGAGGTACTCGGCGGCGCGGTCGACCTCTGCGGACGCAAGAGCCTCGAGGAAGGCCTCGACCACATCCTGGGGCTCGGTCGGCATCACGCCGGTGGGTGCGGGTCTGGGATGCAGTCCGATCGGCATGGACCGATCCTAGGGTCATGCCGGATACGACTCGACCTCGGTCGCCTTGACCGATGCCCACACCTCTACCCCGGCCACGAGGCCGAGATCACTCACGGCTTGCGGGGTGACCTCGGCGATGAGAGCGAACGGGCCCTCGAGTCCGACTCGCACGTGGTCACCGATCAGCTCCACGCCGGTAACGGTGCACTGCCAGACGTTGCGGGCACTCGTATCGGGCCGCGCGCGGTGCAGCGCCACGGCCCTGGGGCGGATCACCACCAGCGTCGGGCCCTCGGTCGGATCAGCGACCTGAACAACTCCTGTGTCGGGAACCGCGCATGGGCCCGCGGTGTCCGCCCGGTTGACCAGCTGTTCGCCGTCGTCCACCAGAGTGACCGTGTTGTGCTCGCCCAGCCCCAACAGCAGGTTGACCCCGACGAGATCGGCCACGTAGCGCGTTCGCGGACGTCGTATCAGCTCGGCACCTGGACCGATCTGCACGATCCGGCCCCGCTCGAGCACCGCCACCCGATCCGCGAGCACCAGTGCATCGATCGGATCGTGGGTGACGACGATCGCAGCACCCGCGAACTCATCGAGATGCGTGCGGAGGTCCCGCCTCACATGTGAGCGCGTGGTGGCATCCAGCGCCGCGAGGGGCTCGTCGAGCAACAGGACCTCGGGATCGCATGCGAGCACCCGGGCCAGCGCCACCCGTTGGGCCTGGCCACCGGAGAGCTCAGCAGGTCGGGCGTGCAACCGGTCGACCAGGCCCATGCGATCGACCCAGCCGCTCGCTGAGCGTCGCGACTCGGCGCGACCGCGACCCCTCGCCCGCGGCCCGAACGCGACGTTGTCGAGCACATCGAGGTGGGGGAACAACAGATAGTCCTGGAACAACATCCCCACCGAACGTCTGTCGGGATCCACGAACACACCAGATGCCGGCTCGTCCATGATGCGACGGGCGATCTCGACGCGACCACGGTCGATCCGCTGGAGTCCGGCCAGGCACCGCAACAGCGTGGACTTGCCCGCGCCGTTGGGCCCGATGAGCGCGAGCACCTCGCCCGGGTCCACCGTGAGCTCCACTGACAGCTCGAGATCGCCGAGGGACAACTCGAGGTCCACCTCCAACCCCGTATGCGGGGTGGTGTGGGCTGCACTGGCGACCTGAGATCTCATCGTCCACCCAGCCAGCGTTCGCGCATCGCCACGATCACGCCCAGGGAGATGGCGAGCAGGACCACGCTCAGCGACACCGCCACCTCGGGATCGGATTCGAGTTGCAGGTAAACCGCGAGGGGCAGGGTCTGGGTGCGGCCGACGATGTTGCCCGCGAAGGTCACCGTCGCACCGAACTCACCCAACGCACGAGCCCACGACAGCACCGCTCCCGCTGCGATCGAGGGAGCGATCAGCGGCAGGGTGACCCTACGGAAGGTCACCGCAGGCGTCGCACCCAGGTTCGCTGCCACGTCCTCATAGCGCCGATCGATCGACCGCATCGCGGCTTCCACGGTGATCACGAAGAACGGCAACGCCACGAACGCCTCCGCCAGCACGACTCCGACCGGATGGAAGGTGAACTGGATGCCGAAGACGTCGTGGAGCCACGCACCAGGGAAACCGCTGCGGCCGAACGCGCTGAGCAGCGCGACGCCGCCCACGACGGGTGGCAGCACCAGGGGCAACAGGACCAGGCCCCTCACCAGCGCGCGACCACGGAACTCGACGCGGGCCAACATCCAGGCGAGAGGCAACCCGCCTGCCACAGACAGCGCTGTCGCGGACAGCGAGGTGCCGAGCGACAACCTGAGGGCGCTGCGCGCAGCAGGGCTGCCCAGGTGCTCCAAGAGGCTCGACCACGGAGTGCGTCGCAGCAGCCCGACCAGCGGGAGCGCGAAGAAGCCGACCACCACCACCGCTGCCGCAACGCTCAACGGCCTGCGCCGAACCGCCGGGGTCAAGGTGGTCCGAACCCGCCGCTCTCGAGCACCGCACGTCCCTCGTCACTCAACACGGCAGCCACGAACCGCTCTGCCGCCGCGGACGACCCGGCATCGGCCAGGACGGCGATCGGATATTCGGCGACCACGTTCTCATCGTCGGGTATCACAACCATCTCGACAGCGCCTGGGGCCGAGGCCGCATCGGTCACATAGACGATCGCCGCGTCCGCATCACCCTCGCTGACCGCGCTGAGCGTGGAACGCGCGTTGGTCGCGCGGGTCACCCAGTCGATGGGCAACGAGACCGAAGCCCGGTCGAGGACCTCGTCCGCGAACTTTCCACAGGGTGCGTCCTTCGCGCACAGAGCGACCACACCGCCCTCCTCGGTGACCCGGGAGAGATCCGCGAGCGTGGCGACGCCGTGCGGGTTCCCGGGCGCGGTGACGATCGCGAGCCTGTTCGTAGCGAAGAGCTGCGGATCAACTGCCAACGACGCCTCGCCCAGGCTGTCCATCGTCTCGGTGTTGGCGAACGCCGCGACGTCGACCGGCGCGCCCTGTTCGATCTGGGCAACCAGCTCCGCGGATGAACCGAAGTTGAGTTGGACCTCGACCGACGGATCATCGGCCATCAGATCATCGGCGATCTCGGTGAACACGTCGGTGAGCGACGCAGCAGCGGAGACCGTGACCGTGGAGGAACCGTTCCCGCCGTCGTCCTCTGACGCCGGCTCGTCGCTCGAGGACTCGCTGCATGCCGCCGGGGACACGACGACCAGCGCCAGCGCCAACGCCACCGCGACCCTTGCAGGTCGACGGCGACCGGTTCGTCGTCCGGTCAGCCCGGAAAGGCTCTCGGATCGGATTCGCTGTGGTTCCATCAGTGCTCTACCTCCTGGTCCGGAATGGTCCGGATTGTCCGATCATGGCGTTGACCCGGATCAGCTCCCGGGGAGCTCCACGATCACGTTGGTCGACTTCACCACCGCGGTGGCCAGCTCCCCGACCTCGAGTCGCATCTCGTCGACGGCCTCGCGGGTCATCATCGAGACCAGCCTGTGCGGAGGGGCGTGGATCTCCACCACCGCCACGAGCCCCTCGACCTCGATCCCGGTGACGACCCCGGTGAGGCGGTTGCGGGCCGACTGGGCCAACAGCGAGTGCGGTTCGTAAGCGCCCTGCGCCTCGCGCAGGTAGCCGGCCAGGGAGGAGCCCGAGACCTCCAGGTGCCCCGCCTCGTTGCGTGACAGGTCCAACCGGCCCTCCTCGCCCCACCGTCTGATCGTGTCCGGGCTCACCCCGAGGAGCTCGGCCACCTGCGGCACGCGGTATGCGGACATGCCCCGATCATACGCGCCTCGCCGCAAATACAGTCAAACCTTGACTCTATGACAGTATTCACAACTAGATGCGTATCATCTCGCCTTGTCTCCTACCATGGGCACCACATGGACGCGACCGATTGGAATGAACGTTACGGCTCGGCCACCTCCCTGTGGAGCGGCAAGCCGAACCCCCATCTCTCGGTCGAGGTGAGACACCTCACCCCTGGTCGGGCCCTCGAGGCCGGCTGCGGCGAGGGGGCAGGCATCTGTTCCGCTCTTTGCCCCAACACCTGTAAGCGACCATTCTACCTCAGTAT
>CAYVYG010000295.1:0-4606 GCA_964454385.1 uncultured Microthrixaceae bacterium | reverse complement strand
TTTGGCCAAGACAAGGATATAAGTTCTGAGAAAGCTACAGAACCTAAAGAGGTTCTATTGGGTAAAGAAAGCAATGAGGAGCAGATAAAAATTGCTGAATCCCTTGAAATCCATGATTCCGTTCTAGTTCAGGGACCTCCAGGAACAGGAAAAAGTCATACTATTGCAAATCTTATAGGGCACCTCCTTGCTCAAGGGAAAAGAGTACTTGTGACGAGCCAAAATTCAAAGCCCCTTCGGGTACTCAGGGGACATATGGCAAAAGAATTACGTTCTCTAGCGGTAAGTGTTTTACAGAATGATCTCCAAGCCAAGAAAGATCTTGAATCTTCTGTAAGTGAGATCGTTGAAAAACTAACAAACCTGGATCCTAAAGAGTTATCTAAGAGAGAGAAGAATCTTATCAACAAACGAGAGAGGATACTCTCGGAGTTAAATCTGTTCAAAGCCCAATTGATCGAAGCCCTTAAATCTGAATATACAGAAATAGTTGTAGAAGGACAGACTTTTAGCCCCTCCGATGCAGGCAAAATGATCGCTAAAGGATTTGAAAAACATTCTTGGCTTCCTGATCCTGACAAACCAAATGCCCACCTTCCTATTACACAGGATGAGTTCAAATTCTTGTTCGAACTCAATGGTAAGATCACGGTGGAGGAAGAGGCAATTCTTTATTCCCCTTTACCGGAACTTTCCAAACTGCTTACCATGGAAGACTTTTTAAAATTGAAAACATCACATGAAAAATCAAAGCAATTTGCTAAAGATCCGTTTGATGCCCTGTGGGCTTCAGAAAAATGTAGTTCCTCCAATGATATAGAACCAGTATGGGATCTTGCCCTAAAATGTCTTGAACCTTTGAGCTCTGAGGATGGCTGGAAAATAGAAGTCCTTTATGACGGTTATCTGGGAGGCGCCAGACTTCAACCATGGGAGGATATGTTACAAGATATAAATAACTTTTTCCAAACCCTCAATGCCTTCAAACCTCAGAGGATACGCCTGAAACCTGCAATTGAGTACCATAAACTAGATATGTCCAAGGAAGAAATACGGACGATACTAAAGGAAATTATAGATTCTCTTGGGAATGATGACGATGAAATATCTGCTTTCCGGTTCCTTTTGAGACCAAGATGGAAAAAGGTAATAGATGCATCCTGTGTATCTTCAAGAAAACCGAAAAACCGTGAACATTTCAAAGCCTTGTTCACTAAGGTAGATTATGAGATACAAAAGGATAGACTCCTAAGCTCTCTCCGTGAACTTTGTCCAACATTACCCTGTATTGGAAAAGAAATGTCCGATGAAGACTTTGCTCATAACCTATATTTTCAGGTAAAGCCAATATTATCGAGACATCTAAACTGGTACTCCCAAGAGTTCTCTGCCCTTATGGCTTCCATGGAAAACGTAGGCTTTAGATGGGAACAATATTATGATTCCGTTCAAGGCTCTGAATCAAGAGAAACGGCTCTCAAAAGTATAAAAGAAAGTCTTGAAAATCTATGTCATAATGTTATCCCTATTCGAATCAAAAATCTTGAGAATAAGGAAGTTTCTACATCTTTGAATAGAATCGTTGCTTATCTTGAAGATAAAGAAACGGATAACAACCGTGCCTTTATTGCAGCGATGAAATCATCAATTAGTCAGTTCGATGACCACGCTTACGAAAACTTACTGAAACAACTTCAGAAACTCCATCAAATGAAACCGCTCTATGAAGAGAAGCAAAGATTAATAGAAAAAATCTACAATTATTCCCATGAGTGGGGAGACCTTCTGAAAAGGCGGGAAGGTATATGGGGTGAGATACAGCCACCAGGCAATCTGTCCGATGCATGGTTATGGAAACAACTTCAACTGGAAGTACGAAGAATAAATCAGATTTCCATTGAAGACCTCCAAGAAAAGATAAGATATAGACAAGACCTATTAAAGGAAGTCACCAATAAGCTCATCTCAACAAAGTCTTGGAGAAAACAGATTGAACGGACTACTCCAAGAGAGAGAGGAGCCCTAGTGGCATACACTCAGATCATAAAGAAGTTAGGAAAAACGGGAAGGGTAAAGCATGCAGCTGCATTACTTAAGGATGCCAGAGTGGCCATGAATCAGTGTATAAGAGCTGTGCCGGTATGGATTATGCCACTTATCAAGGTAGCTGAGTCCTTCGATCCCCGAACCACTTCTTTTGATGTGGTGATTATTGATGAAGCCAGCCAGTGTGATGTAATGGCTTTTATTGCTGTATATCTGGGGAAAAAAATTCTCATTGTAGGAGATGACGAACAGGTTAGCCCTTTGGCTATTGGGCAGAAACTTGATATCGTCCACAAGCTTATGGATCAATACCTTCAGGATATTCCAGTTAAAGTTTTATATGACGGAACAGCTAGCATTTATGATATAGCAAAAAGGAATTCCGGAAAAGCTATCGCTTTGAAAGAGCATTTCCGTAGCGTACCAGAAATAATTCAGTTCAGTAACAGGCTATCCTACAATGGAAATATTCTTCCCTTGAGAGAATCAAGTAGTACTGATCTTAAACCTCCAGTCGTTCCTTTTAGGATTCAGAATGGATATTGTGAGGGTAAGATCAATTCTGTAGAGGCAAAACAGATTGCTTCGATCGTAGCAGCATGCACAAAAATCCCCAAATACCGAGATAAATCCATAGGAATCATATCCCTTTACGGAGATGAACAAACCACAGAGATTGAAAAATATCTAAGGGAGTACATCTCAGAAGATGTCTACGAAAGGCATGAAATTTTATGTGGTTCACCATATCACTTCCAAGGCGATGAAAGGGATGTGATTTTTCTTTCCATCGTTTACAGTTCTCCTGAAAATCCACCTCTTAGCATGATAGGTGAAGGTTATCAGGGTCTGTATAAGAAAAGGTTCAACGTTGCTACAAGCAGAGCCAGGGATCAAATGTGGGTGGTTTATTCCCTTGATCCTTTTCGGGATCTCAAACCAGGTGATTTGAGAAGACAACTTATTGAATATTCCCTTGACCCCACTTCTTGGGAAATTACAATCGACGATTTAGAAAAGCGAACAGAATCACCATTTGAACGTGAAGTTTTACAGGATCTGGTAAGGAGCGGTTTTGACATCACTCCTCAATGGAAAGTTGGAGCCTATCGAATTGATATGGTTGCTCAAAGCAACGGGAAAAAGGTAGCCATCGAATGTGATGGAGAGCGATACCATACACCTGAAACGCTTATCAAGGATATTAGCCGACAGAATATCCTCGAAAGACTTGGTTGGACTTTTATAAGAATAAGAGGGAGTGAGTTCTACAGTAATAAGACTCAAACCATGGAAAGGGTTAAAGAAAAGTTGGACAATCTTGGTATCGAGAGAACTAGATCTCTCCAAGATCCTAATTCAAACAAGAATCCTATTGAATATAACCGAGAAATTAGTGAAATAGCTCGAATAGCATCAATAATACAAAGTGGAGAAAAGAATGTTGAGATACCTGATAACTTACTTAAACAATCTACGGAAATTCAAGAGGAAGAGACCTATGTTTTTCGAGTTAGCCAGAAAAATACATCTGATGTTGTTAATATAAAAGGAACAGTTATTGAAAAAGTCCCTATAGGGTTGAGAGAAGCCGTGAACCATGATTCATCTTTTAATTCAACGTATTTGGAAGAGAGTTTAGGTCGAGAAGAAGATCTTGAGTACACAAAAGAAGAAACTCCGTCCATGCAGACCAATGACGATTCTGAGGTTCCCTTTTCAAAGAAAAAAAATGAAGAGTCACTTGATATCATAGAAGGGCAACCTTATAAAGGATCGAACGGATTTAAGCCACTCGGCCATATGAACCAAGAGGAACAGATAAAAGATTCTGAGGATATGCAAACAAGATTTGTGAATTCCTATGAAAAGAATTACGTTAACACTCAAGATAAGAATGCTGATGATAAATTAAAGCCTACAGATACTATGTCTGAGGTTCCAGTAAATAGGATTAATAAAGAACATCCCATTGAAGATGGGGAGTCAAATTCTATTTCCGAAGCTAAGGGAAAACACAAATCCCGAAAAACCCAAAAGAGCACTAAGAATACATCGTCAAAAAAAGCTAAAACCAAAAAAACAAAAGCTACCATACACAAAAAAACTAATACAAAAGACAAAAAACCAAATGGTCACAAAATTGATCCCTCTCAATCTCAACTCAAAAACAGGGAACCAGAGTTCTGGTTTGCTTTAGCTCATTGGGCAAAAGAGAATGATAAATTAAATGGAACTGAAAGACGGTTTGCTTTCCAAGTGGGTAGATATATATCTAACCAGTGGTCTATGTCAGAGAAACAGGAAAACTGGGCTAATCAAATTTATGACACTAGTTTGAGCGAAGGCTTTAATTTTGAAGATAAACAAAAAAAAGGTTAAGGGAGTATTGCCAGTGACCACCCGGATATCTGACCATCTTGGAATAATCTTTTATTTTCTTAAAATGATTTGGTACATGTAAATCAAGTACCAAATCATTTTATGTGTAATGATTGCCTGTGTTGAGATAGAGTCTCTATAATGCTGTAAATTTCACTGAGCTAAAGTGGGATGGGAT
>CAYVYG010000294.1:0-4617 GCA_964454385.1 uncultured Microthrixaceae bacterium | reverse complement strand
CTCGCCCGCCGCCGCCTGGTCGCGCTGTTCGGCCGACGAGCGCATCGCGACCTGCAGGCCACCAAAGGTCGAGGCCACGACGACCGAGAGGACCATGATCGACAGCAACGATTCGAGGAGGCTCTCACCGCGCTGGTCGGCGAACCGGTCAAACCTCACCGGTGCTCACCTTCACGTTGCCCGACATCGCGACTCCTCGGGTGATGATCCGGCTGGCCATGACCTGCGAGCTGCCGCTCACCGCCAGTTGCTGGGCGGGCCCGTAGATCATCCCCCCGACGACCACCATCGAGGCGTTCCCCGAGACGGCGAGGCTCGCCTCGCGGTCACGGTTCTGGAACACCGCCACACCCGCGTACCGACCTTCCCGGGGCGGCGTCACCTTCACCGCGCTGCTGCCGGCGAGGTTGATCGATCCGTTGTCTACATACAGCGTGACCCCTTCTCCGCTGAGGGATCCCCATGACATGGCCACGCCGCCGCGCAGGACGTACAGGCCGGGCTCGAGCACGTAGTCGCCGATGCCACCGGGAGCGGACGGGAAGACCCCGTCGTAGACCCCGGGGCTGCACACCGCCACGCGGCCGTTCGGTTTGCAGGACTTCTGCGGCTCGAGATCCCCGGGGCGTGGCGGCTCCAACTCGGCCAGTGGATCCGCCTGCGGATCGCGGAACGGCTTCGGCGACTTGTTGGCGAACTTCTCACAGCCGTTGCACTTCGCCGGGCTCTGCAGACCGAAGTCGCCCGAAACCGACAGCTTCGGGTTGCCGCCGAGCTCGATGCCCGATCCCCCGCCGCCCGCGTTGAACAGTGCGTCCCCGTTGGTGATGAAGGCCGATGAGCCGCTCGAGACCAACGGCGTGCCGCTTCCACCGAGTGCCAGGAAGGTGGGAACCCGGCTGGGCGGAACAGTGGTCGTCGTGGTCGGAACGGTCGTGGTGGTGGTCGAGGTCGTCGTGGTCGTAGATGTCGTCGACGTGGTCGATGTCGTGGTCGTAGTGGTCGTCGAGGGCCGCGTGGGACGATCGGTGCGTCTGGTACCCAGTAGCCGGACCGTGCCGGAGCCGGTCGCCACCTCCAGGGACACCTGACGAGGTTGTGAGCCGACCTTGCACGCTGCGTCGTCGCAGGTCGCCTTGGGAACCCGGGTCAGGCCCTCGACGAGCACCTGATGCGGACCCTCCTTGCCCTCCGCCGAGCAGGCGACGCGGCTGAGCATTGCTCCCTGCGCCGGTGCCTCTCCGGCTCGCGGCTTCTCATCGGCCTGCTCGCTCACCTGGTTCGATGCGACGTAGCGGTACTCGACGGTGCCGCCCTCACCCGACATGGCCAACCCGACCAGCAGGGCCGAACCCGCGGGGCGCTTGCAGGCGTCGACCACGGCGGTCGACCCCTGGACGTCTCGGGCGAAGACCATCTGTGCGAGCTGGGACGCCACCGCTCCCTGCGTGGCATCAGCGGTGCTGTCGCGGATGGCGAGCACCCCCGAGAACCCGAGCGCCGTGGCACCGACTCCGATCATGGCGAGGATCGACAACGACACGAGGACCTCGACCAGGGTGAATCCGCCCGCGCCGCGGCGCGAACGGTCGGCATCGGAGCGCTTGACCGTTTCACGCTACCGACGCGGGTCCGGATTCCCACCCGGTCCGGGTCATCCCACGCCCGCCGGGGTTCGGCCGGTCACCCCGGTGGGTACCGTGTGGCCATGGACCTCGAGGCAGACATCATCAACCGCGTCACCTGGAAGATCCCCAACGCGCTCGCCCTGGTCGGCTCAGCAGCCGGCGACGAGCGCAACGCCATGACCACGAGCTGGATCACCCAGCTCTCGATGGAACCGGTGATCATCGGTGTGGGCGTCGACAACACCGCGGTGACCCACCGGCTGATCAGCGACGGGGGCTCGTTCAGCGTGAACCTGTGGGACGCGCAGGACACCAAGGTGTTCGTGAAGTTCTCCAAGCCCGCCCGCTACGAGGACGGCTCCCTGAACGGCCGCCCCATCCGCAGCGAGGCGACCGGGGCCCCGGTGTTCGACGAGGCCATCGCCTGGCTCGACTGCGAGGTCCGCCGGTCGGTCGACTTCGGCACCCACACGCTGTTCGCGGGCGAGCTCGTGGCCGGCGGGATCAACGACGACGAGGCCCGCGCGGCCGCCATGAGCGACACCCGGATGAAGTACGGCGGCGTACCCCGCGGCGGTCACACCTGAACGATCAGCCACCCGGCCAGCGGGCAACCAGGCGGATGATCCGCTTCACGAGCTGTGGATAGGGCGGATAGGTCGCCTTCAGGTCACCGCGCGTCGGGCGGCGCAGCACCGACTTGGTGTGGCTGAAGGTGTCGAAGCCGGCCTTGCCGTGGTAGTTGCCCATGCCGCTCGGCCCGACTCCCCCGAAGGGCATCGTCGTGGCGACCTGGTACATCAGGTGGTTCACGCAGACCGAACCCGAGGTGGTTCCCTCGAGCACCCTTCGCTCGGTGACCTCGGATTTGGTGAACACGTACAGAGCGAGAGGCCGGGGCCGGGCGTTGACGAAATCGATCGCGTCCATCACCGAATCGACCGTGATGATCGGCAGGATCGGCCCGAAGATCTCCTCTTTCATCACCTGGGCGTCGAGGTCGGGCTCGGCGATGACCACCGGGGCGAAGGTGCGGCTGTCGGCATCCACCTTGCGTGGCAGCAGTTCGTGGCCGCCGTGGTCCGACAACAACCCCTCGAGGCGTCCCAGGTGGTTGGAGTTGATGATCGAGGTCGCCGGAGCGCGGTCGCGGCTCTTGGCCAGCTCCTCGACCACGAGGTCGGTGAAGCGGTCGCTGACGGTCTTCTCCACCAGCACGTAGTCGGGGGCCACGCAGGTCTGGCCGGCGTTGAGGTACTTCGCCCAGGCGACCCGACGCGCGGCGACCCGCAGGTCGGCGTCCGCGGCGATGATCGTGGGGCTCTTGCCGCCGAGCTCGAGGGTCACCGGTGAGAGGTGCTTCGCTGCGGCCTCCATGACCACGCGCCCCACCCGGGTGCTACCCGTGAAGAACACGTGGTCCCAGGGCTGGTCGAGCAACTCGGTGGTCACCTCC
This sequence comes from uncultured Microthrixaceae bacterium, assembly GCA_964454385.1. Lineage (GTDB taxonomy): Bacteria > Actinomycetota > Acidimicrobiia > Acidimicrobiales > Microtrichaceae > JAMLGJ01. The sequence goes on along the minus strand of CAYVYG010000294.1, from coordinate 1,533 downwards.
ACGCCTCCCTCGATGACCCGGACCGCCTCGGGATCCACGTAGCGGGGTATCAGCTCGGCGAGCACCGAGGAGGTCGCCGGTGCGAGCTCGGAGGGCTTGAGCACCGCTGTGTTGCCCGCAGCGAGCGCTCCGATGAGCGGCGTGAAGATCAGCTGCACGGGGTAGTTCCACGGCGAGATGATCAACACCGTGCCGAGGGGCTGGGGCTGGGTCCACGCCCTGGCCGGCATTGCGATCACCGGCACCTTGTAGCGCGTCGGGCGCATCCAGGACCTCAGCTTCGAGATCGCCTCGCGGGCCTCGTCACGGGAGGTCAACAGGTCGGTGAACCAGCCCTCGAAGGTTGGCTTACCCAGATCCGCAGCCATCGCAGCGGTGAGCGCATCCTCGTTGTCGTGGAGGAGCTCGACGATGCCTCGCAGCTGGCGGATGCGCCACTGCTCGGTGAGTGTCCGTCCGCTCGCGAACACCTCCGCGAGCTCGCTTCTGACCTCGGCGACGGACTTCGCGGAGGTCTCGTGTTGCCGGGGGCTATGCACATCGGTGGTCATCGCGGGCTCCTGTGTGATCATCGGATGGACCGGATCGGATCGGACCGAACCCGACCGGCGCCGCCTCGGAGGCCGTCGTGGTTCGTCCACATGGGTTCGTCCACATGGGTGCGCCCACATGGTAGGTCCGCGAACGTCGGCAGGGTTCGCAGTTGCCGTTTGCAGGTGGCTCCGCGACGGGCACAGTGATTCGGGCACAGTGATTCGGGCACAATGGGTGGGGCACAGCGAGTCGCAGTGCCGATTCGCAGTGCCGATTCGCAGTGCCGATTCGCAGTGCCGCACCGATCGGCGGTGACACACCGGACAGGGGGCTTCGGATGCAGACGATACCCACACCAGCGCAGGCGCTGCTCGGCTCCGACGCGGTGGCACACGTGTGGACCAGGAACACAGACGGCTCGGGACAGGTCTCCACGGTGTGGGTGCTCGTGCGCGACGACGAGATCCTCTTCGGCACCGATTCCGCGAGCGCGAAGGCCCGCAACCTGCGACGCGATCCGAAGGTGATCCTCTCGGTGGAGGACACCGAACGCAACGAACGGGGCTTCCAACGCCATCTGGTCATCCACGGAACAGCTCGGATCGACCCCGGTCCGAGCCCGCAGCTCATGGACGAGCTCGCCCGCAAGTACGTGGGACTCGAGAAGCACCCCCTCGCGCTGCGCGATTCGCCGAGCGCTGTCACCGTCACCGTCACCGTCGATCGGATCGGCGGTGTCGGACCGTGGGTGAGCTGAGCCGACCCCGCACGACAGAGACACCCCGGGTGAAGGCGGCACAGGCGATCGTTGCCGACCTCGGCCTGGAACCGCACCCCGAGGGTGGCTGGTTCAGGCGCACCTGGACCGCCGCGACACGACACAACGGGGACAGGGCGGCCGGCTCGGCGATCCAGTACCTACTCGACGCCACCGGGCCGTCACGGTGGCACCGCATCGACGCAACCGAGTTGTGGTTGCACCTCGACGGAGCGGCTCTC
>CAYVYG010000293.1:0-4620 GCA_964454385.1 uncultured Microthrixaceae bacterium | reverse complement strand
CGATGCTCGACACCGTGCGCCCCTGGGACACGCTCAGCGACGACGAGAAGCGCCTGTTCACGAGGATGGCGGAGGTCTTCGCCGGCTACGTCTCCTACCACGACGACCGGATCGGCAGGGTGCTCGACTACCTCGACGAAGCGGGCGAGCTCTACAACACGATCATCGTGGTCGTCTCGGACAACGGCGGCAGCGGCGAAGGCGGCCCGAACGGGTCGTTCAACGAGTGGCGCTTCTTCAACGGCGTGCCCGACACCACCGAGCTCACGCTTCAGCACATCGACGAGCTCGGCACACCGGCATCCAACAACCACTACAACACCGGTTGGGCGTGGGCCTTCGACACGCCCTTCCCCTACTGGAAGCGCTGGGCCGGCGCCGAGGGCGGTGTAGCAGACATGTGCATCGTGAGCTGGCCGTCGCAGATCGAACCGCAGTCCGAGCCCCGACAGCAGTACGTCCACGCAGTCGACGTGGTCCCGACGCTCTACGAACTGCTCGGCATCGAACCACCCGAGGTGCTCAAGGGCTACACCCAGAACCGCATCGAGGGCGAGAGCTTCGCCGGCGCGCTCACCGACTCCGGGGTCCCGGGTCGGGACACTCAGTTCTACGCGATGCTGGGCCAGCGCTCGATCTACCACGAGGGCTGGTTGGCCGCGACGGTGCACCCACCGCTGTCGGGATGGGGGAACTTCGACAGCGACGAGTGGGAGCTGTTCCACCTCGAGGCCGACCGTTCACAGACGACCAATCTCGCGGACCAGGAGCCCGAGCGCCTGGAGCGGATGAAGGCCCTCTGGTTTTACAACGCCGGTCTGTACAACGGGCTCCCCGTGGATGACCGCTCCGCTCTCGAACAGGTGCTCGCGGAGCGCCCCCACGCCTCACCGGACCGTGACCGCTACGTGTTCTACCCCGACTGCTCGGATGTGCCCGAGTCGGCGGGACCGCACCTTCCGGGGCGGTCCTACACCATCGCGGCCGGGGTGGAGGTCGACTCCGCCGATGCCGAGGGTGTGCTGTGGGCCGCCGGGGGGATCCCCGGAGGACACAGCCTGTACGTGAAGGACGGCAAGCTGCGCTACACGTTCAACTGGGTCGGCACCGTGCTGCAGGACGTCGTGTCGGATGCCGCGATCACCACGGGCCGGCACGTGTTCAGCGCCGAGTTCACCGCCGAGGGCCCGAGCGACGACCCGCAGATGCCCGGCACCAAGGGAACGCTCACCCTCTATGTCGACGACGATCCGGTCGCCTCGGCGCCGCTGGTGACCCAGCCGGGCAACTTCTGTCTCACCGGCGACGGGATCAGCGTGGGGCGTGACAGCGCCTCGGCGGTGACCCCCGAGTACGAGTCTCCCTATCGCTTCACCGGAGGCACGATCGACAGGGTCGTGGTCGACGTCTCGGGCGACCGGTTCCTCGACCACGAGGCCCAGGTCAACGCCTATCTCAGCATCGACTGAACCAGCACTGTCTGGACCCCAGCACTGTCTGGACCCCAGCACTGTCTGGACCCCAGCACTGTCTGGACCACTGTCTGGACCCCAGCAGGTGGACCGGCCATAGGCCTGTGCACCTGCCGATCGCGATCAGGCCTCGCGCCGTCGTAGGCGTCGATTGGTCAGGACCGCATCTCCGCGCCGTGGGCTGTCAGCGCCCAGATCACCAGGGCATCGATCGTGATGACGATGATCGCCCACAGTGGATAGGCAGGAAGCCACAAGAAGTTGGCCACGAGGCTGACCGCGGCGACGATCACGCCTACCGTTCGTGCGGCCAGGTTGCCCGAGAACACACCGAGTCCGGCGATGAACACGATCACGCCCACAATCATGTGGATCCAGCCCCAGGCCGAGAGGTCCAGGTAGAGGCTCCCGCGTGCTCCCCACACGACCCACTCGTCGTTGATGGCGGCGACGAGACCCTGCGCGAAGGCGAGCGAGCCTCCGATCAGCATCATGATGCCGGCGAATGCGATCCATCCGGTCCAGCCGGTCGTGTCCTGGTAGGTGTCGCTCACGATGATCCCCCTTGTGGACTTGCGGTATGACTCCCCACAGCATGAGGAAGCCCACTCGTGGGAGCATCATCCATAGCGGGTGATTCCCACCGCCGGGAACGGCAGGGCAGTCGCTGAATCGGCTGCAGTCGACACCCCGGCCGCGAGCAGACCGGTTGTGAACGCACGGCTCGGCTCTCATTCGAGCTTGGTCACCTCGAGCAGTTCGACCTGGAGGTTGAGAAGCCGCGCCAGGGCACCGTGGAGAGCAGCGTCGTCAACCAAGGCACCGACCAGGCACGATCGGCCGGCACCGTCGGGCTGCACATCGAACTCGGGAAACGCAGCAGCCAGGAAGGGGCTCGCCGATGCACCGACCCGCAATTGGTAGCGCTTGGCCATTCCCACCTCCCGGGTCTGAAGCTGCTCGCGTCCACGGGTCCTGTCGATGATGGAACCCATCGGAAGCGATGGCATCACCCTGTCAAGGTGAAACACGAAGCCGGGGGTCTGCCCGTATCCGTGGAGACAGCAGAGGTCGAGATCTTCGGTCGGGTAGGCCTCGAGAGGGGATCATCGAGGGCCTGGGCCCTGCTCAGTTGACCGAGCCCCGCTCGACCGTCTTCGTGGCGCGCAGAGCGGAGGGGCGCCTTCGACGACGTCTGCGCGACCGGCCGACTGCTGGACGGCGAACCATTGCCGACCGTGCCCGGATCGGGTCGCGAACGGTGCTCACCACATGGGACAGCCAGTTCGCAGCCGTCGGAATGCACCTGCGGACGATCCACCAGGTCCGGGGGATCCCCGCAGAGGAGGATCACCCTGTGTGGGTGATCCCAGGACTCGAGTCCTCGAGTTCGTCGTCGCTCTGTGCGGTCAAGCGGTTGAGTGCGATCTCGTAGGCGCCGAGCAGCACCAGCAGCACGAGGATCCCGAGCCAGGACAGGTTCAACCAGATGAGCAGCACCACCGCCGCCACCACGCCCGCCACCATGAGGATGTCACGGTGCGCGGTGAGCCACGCGACAGTGGCGGGATCGGTGCTGCGTTCCCTGGCTGCCCCCGAGATGGCGGACGCGGCGGCACCGGTGCGTCGCCGCGTGGCCCTCGCCCGGGCGCCCGGGCCGGTCAGCCAGAGCACCGCGAGTGCCAACACGAGACCCCACAGCACCAGGCGCGTGCCGTCGAAGAGCCCCTGGAACATCGCATCGGTGGCCGCCCTGACCGCTTCGACGTTGCCGTCGCGGGGAACGAGTTGGAGCACCTGGTCCTGGGTCCGGATAGCGGCTCGGCGGAACAGGATCATGATGAGCACCGCCGGGACGGCCAGCTGGTAGAACGTGCGGCGCCGGTCCACCGAGGCGGCGAAGGCGCCGACCGTGGACGCGACGAACACTACGATCGAGATCCACACGATGCGGTCGAACAGCGCAACGGCGTCCTGGATCTCCTGGAGGGCCCCGCCGTCGTAGATGGTGACCTGCCCGAAGTTGTCGGGCAGGTCGGTGCCGAACGCGCTGTTGATCCGCTCGATCGCGGCGCTCGGCACCTCGTCGATCTGGACGTCGGGGATGTTGATGCTGCGGCCGAACAGCTCGGGTGACGCGCTGGTGATCCTCGCCAGGATCTGGTTGATAACAGGTACGAGGTTCAGGGTCACGGTGTCGTCGCCGGCCTGCACCGCTTCGGCGTCACCCCGGAGGACCTTCACCGCCGCCTCGTGGGCTTCGCGGTTGATCCCGATCCACAGCTCGGCGAACGCGTCGCTCGCGACGAACTTGTCCACCTGATCCCCGACGAACCCCTCGACCGCTCCCGACAGAGGTCCCGCGAGGATCCGGCCACGGTCGGGCAGCGCCTCCTCGAAGAGCGTCTGGGGGTCGACGACCGCCATGAGCTCGGTTGTGATCCGGTTGCTCAGGGCCTCCTCAACGTCGGGGTTCCCCGCCAGGGGACCCACGTGGTCGACCCAGACGTCGGTGTCGAGGAGGCTGCGGCTCGCCCAGACGCCGACCGAGCCTGTCAGCAGCGACAGACAGGAGATCACCACCAGGGTTCCCGCGAGCATGCGACGGGGGATGTGACGTGACGGCTTGGCAGCGCGGAGCTCGTCGAGCTCCGCGCGCGCCTCGTCGCGTTCCGCGCGCAATGCCGCGAGCTGCGCTCTCAGGTCGGCTTGCTCCCCCGACGGTTCCTTCGCAGGGTGGTCCAAGGTCGGCTCCAGTCTCTTGGGCGCGATCCTAGGCTCCGGTTGGCACGATTCGGCTGGTTCTCATGGTCCTGGTTCCCTTCGGTCACGATCAGATGACGGGTGGTCGTTCGCGCGGTGCTCGACCCGCTGAGGCTCGACCGGTGCAACCACATCACGGGTGGGCGCGGCTGGTCATCCCCCGCAAGGGGTGATCCCCGAGATGACCGCGATGGCCGGTTCGTGCACACCCGAGTCCGCCACCGGCGTGGGTCGGCGAGCCTACGGGCGATTCGGCGTGGATCCTGTGAGGAACGAGGCGATCGCAGTGCGCACCCGCTCGGTCTGACCGAGTTGCAGGTGACCGCCGGACTCCAGCGCCACGAGCGTGGCACCGGGTATCCGCTCCGAGGCCGCCCGAGCCGCG
>CAYVYG010000292.1:0-4636 GCA_964454385.1 uncultured Microthrixaceae bacterium | reverse complement strand
CCAGCGTCTGATTGCCGGCGACCGTCGTGATCCCGAGCAGATCGATCGCCGGATACAGGTCCATCAACGACCACCGACAGAGGATGCATCCCGTCGGTCACCCGCGTCCTCGGACTCCCCACCGGCACCAGCCCGATCCGCGCTGGTACCACCCACGGCCGGCGGCCCGGGACGAGCCGCGGAGGATATGCGCACGAAGTTGGCGAGCAGCCCCAGCCCCGCGGTGGAGGACTTCTCGGGATGGAACTGGGTGGCGAATACGTTGTCGCGTTGCGCGAGCGCGACGACGTCGCCTCCGTAGTCACAGATCGCGATGGTCTGCGCGGTCAACTCGGGTGCGAAGCTGTGCACGAAGTACATCCAAGGCGACTCACCCAGGCCCTCCAGGAGTGGCGACTCCCCCCGTGCGACCAGCCGGTTCCACTGCATCTGGGGATGGCGGACACCCGGGGGCAGGGCGACCACGGTGCCGGGAAGCACGCCGAGGCCAACGGTGCCCGGTGCTTCCTCGGAACCGTCGTAGAGCAGCTGCATGCCCACGCAGATGCCGAGGAATGGCTTGCCGGACGCAACTGCGTCGAGAGCCACCTCGTCGAGGCCACGGTCGTGCAACGCCTCACGGCAGCGTCCGAACGCACCCACACCAGGTAGCACCGTCGCGTCGGCATCGGCCACAGCGTCGCGGTCAGCGGTGAGGAAGGCGTCGGCTCCCACATGGCACAGCGCCTTCTCCGCCGAGCGCAGGTTGCCGATCCCGTAGTCGAGGACCGCGATGCGCACCCGGTCCTCCGACACAGGCACCCGGTCCTGCGACACGGGCGGACTCACAGCAGGCCCTTGGTGGAGGGCACCCGATTCCCCTCCACGCGCACAGCGTCGTACAGCGCCCTCGCCACCGCCTTCACCGACGCCTCGATGATGTGGTGGGTGTTGTCGCCCCGGATCAACTGGACGTGCAGGGTGATCTCGGCCCTGCCTGCGAAGGCACGCCAGAACTCCGCCATGAGCTGCGGGTCGAAGGGAGGATCACCGAGGATCTTCTGGCCGGGCGGCACCACGTCGTAGAAGACATAGGGCCTTCCCGACAGGTCAACGACCGCTTCCACCAGGGCCTCGTCGAGGGGCACCCGCATCGATGCGAACCTGCGCACACCCCGGCGGTCCCCCAGGGCCTCAGCGAGGACGGATCCCAACAGGATCCCGGTGTCCTCCACCGTGTGGTGGGCATCGACGGCGAGGTCACCCTGCGCCGCGACCTCCAGATCCATGCTGCTGTGACGTCCCAACTGGTCGAGCATGTGGTCGAAGAAGGCGAGGCCGGTCTCGCAGTCGGTGCGTCCGGTCCCGTCGACGTCGAGTGACACAGAGATGGTCGTCTCCGCGGTGCTGCGCGAGCTCCGGGCGGTTCGTGATGGGGAGTCGCTCACCTCCCCAGCTTCGCAGGTCTGGCACCGGTTCCCACAACAGGGCTGAGCGGCAGGTGAGGTGCACCTGCAGACCTGCGAGCCGCTGCGCCGCGAACGCCGTCAGCCGATCGCTGTGTCACCCGAGCGCCGTGTCACCCGAGCGCTGTGCCCCGGAGATGGTGCATCACCCGAGCGCTGCCTCGAGGGCCCGGAGGAAACGATCGTTCTCCTCGGTCGTGCCGAGGGTGACGCGCAGGCATCCCCCGAGTCCCGGCCAGCTGGCGCAGTTGCGGACCAACACACCCGCGGCGAGAAGCCGTCGCCACACCTCATCACCGTCGAGTTGCGTGGGCCGGAACAGGATGTAGTTGGCATCCGACGGCCACTGCTCGACCGCCATCCGACCCAGGGCTGCTGCCACCCTTCCACGCTGCTCCACCAGGTGGGCAACCCTCAGGTCCATCTCCTCACGGAAACGCAGCGCGAGGATCCCGGCCACCTGCTTCACGCTGTCGAGGTGATAGGGCAACAGCACCCGTTCGATGTCCGCGACCATCCACGATGGTCCGATGAGGTAGCCGAGTCGCAGGGCGGCAGCGGACCAGGTCTTAGAGAACGTCCTGGTCACGAGCAACGGCCGCTCCTCGTCGAGGAGCGCGAGCGCGCTCTGCGGCGCGAACTGCCCGTAGGCCTCGTCCACCACCAGCAGGCCACCCACGTCCTCCACCATCGTCAGCACGGCCTCGACGCGCTCGTTGGGTTCGGCACCACCGGTGGGGTTGTTCGGTGAGCAGAGGAAGGTGATCGCGGGCCGGGACCCGTCGACCAGTCGCCGCACCTCGGCCAGGTCGAGCGCGAAGTCATCGGTGCGCCATCCGGATTCGACTGCCGTGCCGGTCACACGGGCGATGTGGGAGTGCAGCGCGTAGGTCGGCTCGAAGGTGACCGCGGTCCGGCCGGCTCCCCCGTAGGCGAGACAGATGGACTGCAGCGCCTCGTTGGAGCCGTTGAAGGCGAGCACCCGGTCCGCGGTGAGTCCCCCGTTCACCACTGGCGACTCCAGTGCTGCTATGGCCCCGCGGAGCTCGGCGACTCCGCGATCCGGGTAGCGGTTCCATTCGATGTCGGCAAGACGTCGCGCCAACGCCTCGGTGAACTCTGGGGGTGGTGGTTCGGGGGCCTCGTTTGTGTTGAGCCGGACCTCTACATCGACCTGGGGCGAGTGGTAACCCCCGACCAGCGCCAGGTCCTCACGGACCCTCGGTTGGCGGGTCTGCGCCGTCGGCTCGGAACCGCTGCTCACGACTCGGCCTCCCCGTCAGGACCGGTTGGACCGCGACCGGTGATGGTCCGATCACCACCAGCCCGATCGGCGCGGGCCTGGTCGCGGGGTATCCGCGTCAGCCGCATGCGCACGGACTCCGCGTGTGACCCGAGGCCCTCAGCGTCCGCCAGGACCACCGTGGCGGGTCCGACCGCGGCGAGTCCGTCGCTTGTCACTGTCACGATGTGGATGTGCTTGCGGAAGTCGTCGACCCCGAGCACCGAAGCGAAGCGCGCGCTGCGGTGCGTCGGCAGCACATGGGAGGGCCCCGCCACGTAGTCACCGATCGATGCTGGTGACCAGGTTCCGTAGAACACCGCTGCCGCGTTGCGAACCCTGGTCGCCATCGATGCGGCGTCAGCGCAGAGCAGCTCCAGGTGCTCTGGAGCGATCTCGTCGACCACCCGCACCGCCGCGTCTGGTGAATCCACCAGGACCGAGTATCCGGAGCGGGCCAGGGTCGCCTCGATGTCGTCCCGGCGCTCGGCAGTGGACAGCAGCGATTCGAGCGAACGCTGCACGGCGACGGAGACGGCCTCATCCCAGGTGACCAGCCAGCTGAGGCCATCCGGACCGTGTTCGGCCTGCAGCATGAGATCGATCGCCACCAGGTCGGGGTCGACTGTGTCGTCCGCGACGACCACGATCTCCGAGGGGCCGGCGAACGCCGCTGCCACTCCGAGGTGCCCGGCCACCTCCTGCTTCGCGACCGCCACGTAGAGGTTGCCGGGCCCACAGACCACGTCTACGGCTTCGATGCTCTCGGTCCCGTATGCAAGAGCCGCGATCGCCTGGGCTCCACCGACCGCATAGACCTCGTCCACGCCCGCGATGGAGGCGGCAGCGAGGGTCACCGGCGAGACCGATCCGGTGCCCGAATCGGGCGGCACGCACACAACCACGCGCTCCACGCCGGCCACGCGGGCGGGAATCGCTGTCATCAACAGGGTGGACGGGTACGCGGCGCGACCACCCGGCACGTAGCAGCCGGCGGAGCGGACCGCCCGGGTGGTGCTCGTGACCCACACCCCTTCGCTCTCGTGGGTGACGTCCGCACCCAGTTGCTGCTCGTGGTGGTCACGGATGCGGCGCGCGGCGATCTCCAGTGCCGAGCGCACCTCGTCCCCGATATCGGCTGCTGCGCGCTCGATCTCCGACCGCGGTACCGCCAAGCTCGATAGCCGGACTCCGTCGAAGCGTTCGGTCAGCTCCATGAGGGCCGCGTCACCACGAGCACGCACTGCTTCGATGATCTCGCGCACCGCGCTGACAGGTCGCTCGGCCGCCAGGTCGGGTTGCGGCAGACTGGACCGCGGGTCTGCGCACCCGCGCAGGTCGAGCTCCATCAGCGGGCCAGCGGTCGATCCGGTCTGGTCGCTTGCAGGCACCCGACGACCGTACAGAGGAACTCATCGCCCCACCAACGGATTGTCCCCCCGAGGGCTCAGCTGGCATCCGCGCCGCTACCGGCGAGCACTGCTGTCAGAAGCCGGACCTCTCCTCGACGAGTGCTCCAGGGGATGTCGAGCCCGTACCAGCCGGCCCAGGACGGGAACTGCTGCTAGAACGGTGCGATGTCCCTTCAGGCGGACCTCCTGTCGCTGTCGTCCACGCTCGAGCAGATGTTCGAGCGTCTCGAAGCGGCAGCCGATGAGGTCCGGGGCACGGACGCGGACGACCTGCTCGGCTCGATCTACGACATCGAGCGCCACCTGCGAGCAGCCAACCGGCGCCTGAACAGGACCATAGAGACACAGTTCTGATCCGGCAGCTCCAGGACAGCGCCAGCTCACATGGATGCTGCCAGCTCCTCGAGAGCGCGTGGGATCTCGTCGGCTATTCGGACCGGTTCGGCCACCACGTCGGGACAACTCATGATCCCGATGTCGAGATGATCGGTGATCGA
>CAYVYG010000291.1:0-4680 GCA_964454385.1 uncultured Microthrixaceae bacterium | reverse complement strand
AAGTACTACCTCAAGCCGATGAACTGCCCGTTCCACATCCTGATCTACCGCAGCCACCAGCGCTCCTACCGTGAGCTGCCGTTGCGGATGTTCGAGTTCGGGTCGGTCTACCGCTACGAGCGCTCGGGAGTGGTGCACGGGCTCACCCGTGTGCGGGGCATGACCCAGGACGACGCCCACATCTTCACCACCAGGGAGAACATGGGCGACGAGTTGTCGTCGTTGCTGAGCTTCGTGTTGGACCTCCTGCGCGACTACGGGCTCGATGACTTCTACCTCGAGCTGTCGACCAAGCCCGAGCACAAGGCGGTGGGCACCGACCGGGAGTGGGACGAGGCAACCGAGGCGCTGCGCGAGGTGGCGGAGTCGATGGACCTCGCGTTGGTCATGGACCCCGGTGGTGGAGCGTTCTACGGGCCCAAGATCTCGGTGCAGGCACGCGACGCGATCGGTAGGACCTGGCAGATGTCGACCATCCAGGTCGACTTCCAGCTGCCGGAGCGCTTCGGGCTCGAGTACATCGGCTCCGACGGCGAGCGGCACCGCCCGGTGATGATCCACCGGGCGTTGTTCGGCTCGGTGGAGCGCTTCTTCGCAGTCCTGGTCGAGCACTACGCGGGAGCGTTCCCGGCGTGGCTCGCACCGGTGCAGGTCGAGGTCCTGCCCGTGGCCGAAGCCCATGACGACTACGCGCACGCGGTGGCCGCCGAGTTGCGGGGTCACGGATTCCGGGTGGAGGTCAGCGCGGCCGACGACACCCTCGGCAAGCGCATCTTCAGGGCCAAGGGGCAGAAGCTGCCCTACGTGCTGGTCGTGGGCGACGACGACGTGGCGCATCGCACCGTGGGCGTCAACCCCCGGGGCGGCGAGGTGGAGCGCGACGTACCGCTCAGCGGGTTCGCGCAGCGGCTCGCGGCCGACGTTGCAGGGCGCAACTGAGGAGAGCTGCAACGTGCCACTCGAACAGCTCTGGGCGACGTGGAGATCCAACTACGTGCGGGGGATCGACGACAGCCGGACCCAGGTACCCGAAGGCGAGCCCGACGACGGACGATCCCTCTTCGAGCGGGTACTCGCGGCGGACGCGGACGACTCCGAGAAGCTGATCCTGCGCCGTGGCAACGAGTGCTTCGCGATCCTCAACCGCTTCCCCTACACAGCCGGCCACCTGATGGTGCTGCCGAACCGGGCGGTGGCCGATCTGGAGGCTCTGAGCCCGACCGAGGAGGCCGAGCTGTGGTCGATGGTGCGGGATTCGGTGGTGGCTCTCAAGCGCGGCTTGAGCTGCCACGGCGTGAACATCGGGCTCAACCTGGGATCGATCGCGGGCGGATCCCAATCGGATCACCTCCACGTGCACGCGGTGCCGCGCTGGGAGGGCGACGCGAACTTCATGTCGGTCACGGGCGAGACCAGGGTGCTGCCGGTCGGCCTCGACGAGGCCTGGAAGGTCATCCGCGAAGCCTGGCCCGCCTCCGGGTGACGGTTTCCCGGCAGCATGCCTGTCCGCATTCACGGCCGTGTGTGTCCGAGCAGGCAGTATCGCAGGCATGAGTGCAGGCATGACTGCAGATCTGAGGGCAGTCGTGGTAGCATCACGCGATGTCCCAGCTGACGATCCGTACTTCCGAGGGGTTGGCCGAGCGGGTACGGGCTGCGGCCGCGGAGCGCTCGATGTCTCTGAACGCGTACGTGCGAGCAGTGCTGGATGCGGCGACCGATCCGGATCTGTGCTCCGAGGCGGCTGAACGGGTCAGGGCGAAGCTGCGTATGGCGGGGCTCGTCGATGATGAGCAGCCCGATTCGATCCCACGTCGCCCGCCTGCCGATGAGCTCGAGGGGGCGCGACACCGGGCCTCCGGGGGCGGCGGCCTCTCGGAGATGCTGGTGGATCAGCGTTGAGTTGGTTCCTCGACAGTTCCGCCCTGGTGAAGCTCTACTCGCACGAGGATCACCACCACCTCGTCGAGGATCTGCTGGAGCGTGACCGCGCGGTGGTCGTGTCCTCGCTCGCTCGCGTGGAGGTTCCCTCCGCTCTGTGGCGCAAGCATCGCACGGGAGCACTCGAGATGGCGGACGTCGCCGCCCTGCTGGCGGCCTTCGAGGCCGACTGGTACGGAACCTCGACAGAGGAACCCCGGGTGATCCCGATCGCGTCGCGCACTGCCGTGCTGACGAGAGCTGCCTCGTTGACCGGTGTACACGGTCTGCGCTCCCTCGATGCCATCCAGTTGGCCAGCGCCTTGGCGGCCCGGTCCGTGGATCGCGGTGTGGACTCCTTCCTCGCGTTCGATCGCGAGCTGTGCGCGGCAGCGGTCGCCGAGGGTTTCGACGCCACGCCGTTCCTGTAGGTGACGGCGGGCCGATGCCCCGGTGCACCGCCGGGCATGTCGTCGGTGTCGGCCGCGGTGTCGGCCGCGACCGGTCAGCGGAACCGGCCGAGGCCACGGCCCCACAGGAGCCGGACGAGACGCTTCAGAGTCTTCTCGCCGGCGGGGCTGTAGGGGTACTGCGAAGCGGTCTGCTTGCCACCGAAGCGGTCCACCACGATCGGCTGGGTGTGGGTGAAACCCCGCACCCCGACCTTGCCGTTGGCCTGGCCGACCCCGCTGTCACCCCGACCACCGAAGGGTGCCTCGGGGATGCCGTAGGTGACCGCCATGTCGTTGACCGAGACGCTCCCGGTGTGCATCCTCCCGGCGATGTCGACCGCGGCCTCCTCGTCGGTGCTCCACACGCTGCCGGCGAGGCCGTAGCTGGTGTCGTTCGCGAGCTCGATCGCCTCGTCCACGCTCGCGACGGTCACGATGGGCAGCACCGGGCCGAAGGTCTCCTCGTTCATGACCGCCATCGAGTGGTCGACCCCCGTCAGCACCGTCGGCTGGTAGTAGAGGCCCGCGAGGGACTCGTTGCGGGCACCGCCGGTGAGCACCTTGGCCCCCGCCGACACCGCCGCGTCCACCTGCGCCTCGACCTTGTCGAGCTGCGCCTCGTTGCACATCGGACCGATGTCGAAGCTGCCCTCGCAGGCCTGGCGCAGTCGCCTCACCCGTTCGAGCACACGGGCGGTGAACTCCTCGGCGACGTCCTCCATCACGTACACGCGCTCGGTGCCACAGCAGTACTGGCCGGTGTTGAACATCGCGCCCGCGACGGCCCCGCCCGACGCCGCGTCCAGGTCCGCGTCCGAACAGATGATCATCGCGTCGTTCCCGCCGAGCTCGAGGGTGTAGGGGACGAGCCGTCGGGCGCAGGTCTCCGCGATGGCGCGTCCGGTCGCGACGCTTCCGGTGAAGTGGACCTTGTCGATGTCGGCGCCGGTCAACGCTGCGCCGGTGGCGCCATCACCGAGGGCGACCTGGAACACGCCCTCGGGTATCCCGGACCGGGCGAATATGTCGACCGCCAACTTGCCCGAGTACGGCGTGATCTCCGATGGCTTGAGCACGACCGTGTTGCCGGCGACGAGCGCTTGCAGCGCCGGGTTGAGCGACAGGATCAGGGGGCCGTTCCATGGAGAGATGACCGCCACCACCCCGAGGGGCCGGTAGTGCAGCTGCAGCTTCTTGGTGAAGCGGAGCACACCGTGGGGCCGGCCCTTCTCCGGCGCGAGCCAGCTCCGGGCGTGGCGCGCGTTGTACGCCAGCGCATCGGCGGCCGCGAACACGTCGATCATCAGGGCCTCGGTGCGCGGCTTGCCCGATTCGCGCACGATCACGTCGACCAGGTCGTCCTGGTGTGCCACGAGGTGGGCGAGCGCCTTTCGCAGGTAGCCCGCTCGTCGCTGCGGACCCATCGCCTCCCAGGTGGGCTGAACGCGCCGGGCGTGCTCGACCATGGAGGTGACCTCCTCGTCGCTCGCGCACTCGAAGGACCCGATCGGCTCCCTTGTCGCGGGGCTGGCGAGGTCGTAACGCCGGTGCCTGCCGGGCCCGGGATCCGAGGTGGTGATGATGGCCATGTCTGTTCCCCCTGGGGCGTGCCCGAACGGGCGTTGTAGCATCACACAACCACAACGGGTTCCGCATCGCCAAGGCCCCGCCGGTAGCGTTCGGTGCCATGAGCGACCCCGAACAGGGTGACGACGAGGTCGTCGACGAGCTCCCCGAGGACCTCGACATGGCCGAGTACCTCGGGCCCTACACGTTCCCGAACAACAACCGACGACGCATCCCCGCGGCCGTCTACCTCGTCATCGGGGCGGTCGGCATCGGTGTCTACCTCGCCCTGGGTGGTGACTCGGCTCTCGTCAACGTCGGGTTCGCGGTCGCCGGCGCAGGCCTGGTCGCCTTCGGCATCTACGGGATGGTGGCAGGGTTCACCCTGCAACTCGACGAGACCGACGCGCTCGTGGCCGCGTCGCGCGAGGTCGGGTTCGCGGTGGGCCACGCCTCTGCCCAGCAGGTCTGGCGCGGCTGGTCGTCCCGTCCGATCTGGCGCATCCTCGTGTACTCGGGCGAGGACCCGCCACGAAAGCGGGGGATCGTGCTGGTCGACGGCGTGGACGGACACGTGATCGAGTGGTTCACCGAGGACAACCCCGAGGACTGGAGCGCGCTCGACCGCAAGCAGACCCGCCTCGGCGGGAGCTGAACCGGGCGCTCGCCGTTCAGCCCCACCCCACACCCCCCCCCCCACACCCCCCCCCCCCCCCCCCCCCCCCCCCCCCCCCCCCCCCCC
>CAYVYG010000290.1:0-4680 GCA_964454385.1 uncultured Microthrixaceae bacterium | reverse complement strand
TGATGGGTCCGGCGACAGGGCGTCGTTGATCCACGGTCGATCCAATTGGTGGTCGATCGCGGTGGCGCTGATGAGGTACGCGGCCTGCGCGCTCGCTTGGGAGAGCACGATGCCCGAGAAGACGGCGTAGAGCCTGACGACGTCGTCATCACTCAGCCCGGCTTCCTCGAGGCACTCCACGATCATGTCGACCGCCAGCCGCTCGCCCGGTCCCAGCGTGCTCCGGTGCGCCGCCTCCGTGCCGACCGCAGGGTGCTCGACGATCGCGCGCTGGAACACATGAGCACCCGTCACGAGCCTGACCCGCCAGGGCAGCGACCTGGGGACCATGGCCGCCGCCTCGAGCCAGATGGCGTCCAAGGTCGCCATCACCAGCTCGTCCTTGTTCGGGAAGTGGCGGTAGAGGGCGGTCGGGTCGACGCCGAGGCGGTCACCGAGGCGTCGGAAGCTCAACGCGTTCAAATCAGCTTCCTTCGACAGAGCAACGGCGGCGGCGACGATCTCGTCCCGATCGAGTGGCTGGCGTCGGCGCTGCGTCTGCGGTGGTGCCATCGGCGGATCGGTCTCCTGACGACGTCGCTGCGCCGGCGTCTCAGATCGCGTAGCGGAGCAGGGCCGCAGCGGGAGCGCCGGTCGGGATGTCGCCGACACGCAGTGCGAGCACTCTGCCGCCAGCGAGCAGCACACGGCGGGCGATCTCGTCGAGCACGCCGTAGCTCGCGGCGTCGTCAGCGTCGGCGAAGTTCACTGCTCCCGTCTCGTCGATCGTGCCGGGAACCGTGGCGTCGATGTCGATCATGACTGTGTCGATCGCACCCAGCGTGGCCAGACGGGCCAGGTCCGAGACATCGGCCGCCGTGCGCCCCTGGGAGCGGCGACGGTCGAACTCGACGGCGAGCTCGGCGAGCTGGTCGGCGTAGACCCCGTCGAGGATCGTTCGGGCAGCCTCGCCGAGCTCTGCGTCGGTGGTGGTCTCGGGGTTCCCGTGCTCGCGCTCGTCCACCAGGTGAGGGTAGGTGTTCACGGAGCGGTAGAGCGCAGCCATCGGCTGCGAAGCTGCGAGGATGAGCGGCAACGACGAGCCCATCAGCACCTTTCGGAGCGCCGTGTCGACCTTGCGGGCGTACGCGGCCTCCCGCGCGCGATGGACCCTGTTGCCTGAGGAGTGCCAGGCATCGCGGGGCAGGCCCTCGACCCGGACTTCCTCAGGCGGGCCCGTCGGTCCAAGCTCGAGGAGCCGCACCCCACCCTGGGAGACCGCGAGGATCCAACCCGCATGGGGAAAGGTCACCGCCCGCAGCAGCGGCTTCACGTGGAACCGGTCCGACACCTCGACCATGGCGGTCAGGTGGTTCGGGAGTCGGTGCGTCTCGAAGCGGTCCGGGCTGGCGAAGATCGCCAGGCTGTCCGCTTGGTCGACCCAGAACTCATCGTCGTCCTCGACGAGGTGCAGCAGGGGCTCCTCGATGTCGGCGATGTCGTCACCCGGTGCGCCCCCTGCGTGCAAGAGCTCGACCGCATCCTCGGTGAGTTCCCTCAACAGCAGGCGGTCCTTTGCGGTGTCACGGGTAGATCCTCGGTGTGTGGTGGGTATGGGTCCGCGGCGTTGGCGGTGGGTGCTCGTCCTCAGTCGGCGCCGGTCTCCGCGAGCCGGCGCCCTGCTGCGTGCAGGCCGAAGGCGAGGAAGACGTCGGAGATGGCCCGCGCCAGCGCTGCCGCCGCCACCCAGATCACCAGCAGGGCGATGGATCGACCGGCATAGCCGACCGCCCACGCCCCGACGAGCACCGCGATCAGCCCCACGATCAACCTCAGCCACCACAGCTCGTCGTCCGCTCGACTGAGGAACGAGAACACGATCTCGAACAGGCCCGAGAAGAGCAGGAACCAGGCGAGGACCGCCGCCAGCACGAGGAACGTCTGGCCCGGCCAGAGCAGTGCGACGAGCCCCGCCCCGACGCTGATGACGCCGAACACCACGTGAACCCACTTCCACGACGGCACGACGGAGGCCACTACCAGTTCGAGCAGCCCACCGGAGATGAACGTGACACCTGCAAGCACGGCAACGGTCCACACCGTGGCCACGTTCCAGGTCAGCACGATGAAGGCCAGCGCGAACCACGCCGCGGCAGAGATCAGATACAGCCACCACCGGCCGGTCACTCGCTCGGCGTCGCTCCGGACGCCATCCAATGTGGGGATCATCCGACAATTCCTCCAGAGACTCGTGAGCTGGGCCATACTGCCCTCGGATCGGGCACGCTGTCAACGGCGTTGTGTGCTTGCAGCATATGCCATTACCCGCACTTGATGTCCCCCTATGTCAACGCTGTTGTCCAAGGCCGGCGGTGGAGCTACCGTGCCCGCGTGCAGCTCTTCCGATGCCCGAGGTGCCGCCACGCTGCGGCGATCCAGTCGCTGTCATGCGTGGCCTGCGGAGCGGACATCGGGTTCCACCCGGTCGAGCTGGCGATGGTCGAGCTCACGCCGGACGGGGTCGCCCTCAGCAGTGGGCCGTGGATCGCGTGCACCAACCGAGGCTGGGAGTGCAACTGGCTCCTTCCAGCCGACACCGAGTCGGCGAAGTGCTTCTCCTGTCGCCTGACGCGGAGCCGGCCGGCGTCCGATGACACGATCGCGATCGAGAAGCTGGCCGACGCGAGCCGGTCGAAGCGTCGTCTGCTCATCCAACTCGCGCAGCTCGGGCTCCCGGTCGACCCGTACCACGAACGACCGGGAGGGCTGGCGTTCGACCTGTTGTCGTCGCACTCCGGCACCGGCGCCGTCACGACCGGCCACGCGAGCGGAGTGATCACCATCGACCTCCCGGAAGCGCGCGACGACTATCTCGAGCGGCTCCGGGTTCAGCTCGGCGAGCCGTACCGGACGATGCTCGGCCACTTCCGACACGAGGTCGCCCACTACTACCAGTGGATCCTGGTCGAGCGGGGCCCGCTCATCGACGCATCCAGCGACCACTTCGGTGACGAACGCGCCTCGTACGCCGAGGCCCTCGAGCGGCACTACCGCTGCGGCGCCCCAGTGGGAGGAGTCCTACATCTCGGAGTACGCCACCATGCACCCGTGGGAGAACTTCGCAGAGACCTTCGCCCACTACCTCCACATCATCGACACGCTCACGACGGCGGCCTCCGGCGCGATGGTGCTCGAAGCCTCTCGACTCGAGGGACTGATCGACCACGACGTCGTCCCACTTCCCTCGTACATGGATCACGAGATCGACGACGTGCTCGCGGACCGGCGATGGCTCTCGATGTCCTTCAACGCCGTCAATCACGCCATGGGCAAGGGCGATCTGTATCCGTTCCGTATCGTTGCACCCGTCCGTCGGAAGCTCGTGTTCGTCCACGACGTGGTGCGCCAGACCGCGTCCACCCCCGAGCGCGGCCACCCCCTCCCGTCACGCCCGCGAACGAGGATCTGCGCGTGGACACGGATGATTCTCCGGCCACACCTGGCCTTCGGTGGGTTGGCCGTGGGCACGGTTTTCCTGTGGTTGTCCCGAACCCCGTCGCTGCTACCGCGTAGCTGGCCGACACAGGGCATCGTCTCGGGGCTCGCGTTCATCAGCGGCTACGGCGTCGGCAGCGCCGTCAGCGCAGAGGTGCGCACCCGTCTCCACGTCGAGCCCGCCCCCGAGCGCAATCGGCTGGCGTGGCGTCTGCTCGGCGCCATCGGCGCCGTTGGGACGCTTATGTTCCTGTTGTGGTCTCGAACATGGCAGGACGAGCTGTGCGAGCTCGTCGGCATGGAGCCCTCCAGCGCTCTGACCCGACTGCAAGTGCTCGTGGTCGCTGCGTTCGTGGCAGGTCTGGTCCTGGTGATCTCCCGCATCGTGCGATCGGCGACCCGCTTCTCGATCCGCCAGCTCGACCGGGTGACCCCGCGCGCGATCTCGATCACGCTCGGCACTGCGCTGGTCGTGGTGCTGGTCGTCGGCTTTGCACAGGGGGTCCTGTGGCGCGCCGTCGTCAGCAGCATGGAAAGCGCCTTCTCGACGTTCGACTCGAGCACCGCAGAGGGCGCCGAGCAGCCGAGTTCCAGCCTGCGCTCTGGCGGCCCCGATTCGCTGGTCGAGTGGGACCAGCTGGGCCGACAGGGGCGGAACTTCACAGGCAGAGGTCCCGACGTCGAACAGCTCGAGCAGGTCGGTCGGCGCTTTGGCCAGTACTGCCGAGGAGTCGCGGTCACCCAAGTTGTCGAAGGTTGAAAGCGCTGCAGGGAAGTATTCCAACAGCGAGCTCCGCAACCGGGCGACCGCTCGGGCACGATCCCAGATCAAACTCTGATGCGCCCTGGCGAGGACGTTCACCCTCTCCGCGATGTCACTGTCACCAGCAAATCAACGGCACGACATCCCACTGGTGCTCACGGACAACCTCACCAACCGGTCGGGGCACGTTCTGGCTTCAGAGATTTCCTCTCCGTCTGTGCAAGTGCTCACCGACCAGCGGCTCCAAGCCAGCCTCCCATCCGGAACGCCGACCCACTCCCATTAGGGCCCGCCGCGGGTTTGTTTGAGCGTTCAGGATGGGGTGATGGTGTAGTTCCATTCGGGGTGCCAGTCGGCTCCGACGATGGGGATGGTGTCCATCTGCGTGTCGGTGATTTTGACGCCTTTGGGGTACCAGTTCGGGTCGTAGACGGCTTGGACGG
>CAYVYG010000289.1:0-4697 GCA_964454385.1 uncultured Microthrixaceae bacterium | reverse complement strand
CGGTCTCACCTCGGTGGGGTTGATCCTCATCTGGAGAGCCAACCGGGTCATCAACTTCGCCAACCTGGCGATCGCCGGCCTCGCCGGCGCGGCAGCGGTGCGGAGCTTCCTCGGTTGGGACCTGCCCTACTGGGCCACCCTCGCGGCGGCGCCGGTGATAGGCCTGGCGGTCGGTGCGGTGGTGGAGCTCACGATCATCCGGCGCTTCGCGAACGCCCCGAGGCTGGTGCTCACGGTGGCCACGATCGGGCTCGCCCAGCTCCTGGGAGGACTGGAGCTGGGCCTGGCTGAACGGGCCTTCGCCGAGGTGCCCCTGATAGTCGCGCCGTTCGAGACCCCGCTTTCGTCTTTCACGGTGACCCTCGGCCCGGTGATCCTCGACGGCAACGACCTGTTGCCCCTGGCGGTGGTGCCGGTCGTGGTAGGCCTGCTCGGCTGGTTCATGCAGCGAAGCCTCGTCGGTCAGGGGATCCGCGCCGCCGCGGAGAACACCGAACGCGCACGTCTGCTGGGGATACCGGTCCGCCGCCTCACGACACTCGTGTGGGCCCTCGCCGGGCTGCTGGCCGCGCTCACCCTGGTGCTGCGTGCACCGAGCCTGGGCATGGCACCGTCTGTCACCCTCGGCCCCGCTCTGCTGTTGCCGGCGCTGGCCGCGGCGATAGTCGCACGCATGGAGTCGATGCCGGTAGCGTTCGGCGCCGCCATGGTGATCGGGGTCATCGAACAGACCCTGCGGTGGAACACCGACACCCCCTCACTGCTGAGCGTGATGACGCTGGTGATCATCCTCTTGGCGCTGCTCACCCAGCGCCGCGGGGCATCGCGCGCCTATGACGCAGAGGGCGGTTGGCGCAACACCGAGCTCATCGCCAGGTTGCATCCCTCGGTCGCAGCCATACCCGCGGTGAAGGTGGCCAAGGTCGCGATCGCGGTCGTCCTGGTCACAGCAGCGGTGCTGGTTCCCCTCCTGCTCGAACCCGGTGCCGCCTTCACCGGCTCGATCATGGTCATCTGGGCGATCGTCGGAGTGTCGCTGGTGGTGCTCACCGGCTGGGGAGGACAGATCAGCCTCGGTCAGTTCGGGATCGTCGGTGCCGCGGCGATCGTCGGCGGCAACCTGATCGCCCACTGGAACGTCGACCTGTTCGTCATGATGGCCGCAGCCACCGCGACCGGCGCACTTGTGGCGCTGCTGCTCGGTGTCCCGGCGCTGCGCATCTCGGGACCGTTCCTCGCGGTGGTCACGCTCGCGTTCGCGGTGGTGCTCGACGGATTCGTGTTGAACCCGACGGTGTTCCCAGACCTGATCCCCGACACGGTTGGCCGACCCGTGCTGTGGGGTCGGATCGACCTCTCCCAGGAACGCACAATGCTGTACGCGTGCCTGGCGGTACTCGCACTGGCGATCTCGTTCACCGTGGGTGTGCGCCGGTCACGCTCGGGGAGGTTGCTGCTCGCGAGCCGCGACAACCTCAAGGCCGCCGAAGCTGCCTCGGTGCCCTCGGTGTGGATCCGCTTGAGCGCGTTCGTGTTCGCGGGCGCGCTCGCGGGACTGGCGGGTGGGCTCCACATGCTGGTCAACAACGGGGCCCGGGGCGGCTCCTACGCACCGGCGATGTCGATGGACGTGTTCTCGCTCACCACCATCGGTGGGCTCGGATCGGTGCCCGGAGCGGTGCTCGGTGCAGGAGCGGGTCGTGGGCTGCAGGACGCGAGCGACTTCCTGCGACTCACCGCATCGGGGCTCGGAGTGCTGCTCGTGTTGTGGCTGGTGCCCTCGGGCATCGCCGGGATCACCGCCCGGCTGAGGGACCGCCTGGTGGCGCCGCTCGCGGCACGACGGGGCATGGACACCCAGGGCCGGCCCCTCTTGGTGCCCGCAGCCGAGGTGCCCGCAGGCAACGGCGCGATCGACCTGCGCTCCCCGCCGGTGGGCGGACCCGCGACCAACGGCAACGAGCCGGCATCTCCCACCGCGGCCGCCAACGCGCAGCGCGCCGGGGACCGGCAGGCCGGTGGCATCGGCGCACCCCGCGGGCTGCTGGATGCGACCGGTGTGGACGTCTCCTACGGTCAGTTGCAGGTGCTCTTCGGCGCGGAGCTGTCGGTGGCCGACAACGAGTGCGTGGCACTGCTCGGCACCAACGGCGCCGGCAAGTCGACGCTGTTGCGGGCGATCTGCGGGCTGGCACCCCACAAGGGAACCATCACCGTGGGTGACGTCGACATATCCTCACGCTCTCCCGAACAGATCGTCCGCGAAGGTGTTGCCCTGATGCCCGGCGGCAGGGCGATCTTCCCGACCATGTCGGTGGATGACCACCTCCGCCTGGCGACCTGGACCTTCCGCAAGGACACCCAGCGGATCCACGACTCCCTCGATGACATCCGCCAGTTGTTCCCGGTGCTCGCCGAGCGGCGCTCGCAGATGGCCGGGGACCTCTCGGGCGGCGAGCAACAGCAGCTGGGGATGGCGATGACGTTGCTGTTGCGCCCGAAGGTGCTGCTCATCGACGAGCTGTCACTCGGCTTGTCACCGATGATCGTCGCTGCGCTGTGCGACGTGGTCCGGCTCCTGGGTCGCAACGGGATGACGATCGTGGTGGTGGAGCAGTCGATCAACGTGGCGCTCACCCTCGCCGAACGGGCGGTGTTCATGGAGAAGGGCACGGTGCGCTTCGAGGGCCCGACCCGCGAGCTCATCGACCGACCGGACCTGCTGCGGTCGGTGTTCATCGAGGGTGCTACGCAGTCGGCCACCGGCGGCGCCGATGAGGAGTCAGCTCGTGCCATAGCGGCGATCGACCTCGCGGATCTGGATCCCATCGAGCACCACGACCTGCCCATGTCCGAACGCGAGCCGGTGCTCGTGTGCACCGATGTGACCAAGCGCTTCGGCGGGGTGGAGGCGCTCAGCCACGTCGATCTCGAGGTCAGGCCGGGCGAGGTGGTCGGTCTGATCGGCCAGAACGGTGCGGGCAAGACCACCCTGATGGACTGCATCTCGGGGTTCCACAGCGCCGATGGCGGCCGGGTCGTGTTCCGCGGCCGCGATGTGACCGACTGGACGCCCAGCGAACGCGCACGGGGCCGCCTGGGACGGACGTTCCAGGAAGCGCGCCTTTTCCCCTCGCTGACCGTCACAGAGGTGATCGCGGTGGCGTGCGAGCGAACCGTGGCGAACCGGTCACTGGTGGCCGACGCGACCCACCAGCCCGCGTCCTACGTGTCGGAGGAGCTGACAGCCCGGAAGGTCGCGCGCCTGGTCGAGATGCTCGGGCTGGCTCCGTACTCGAACACCCCGGTGGCATCGCTGTCCACGGGCACACGACGAATCGTGGAGCTCGCGTGCCTGCTGGCCGAAGAACCCGTGGTGATGTGCCTCGACGAACCGTCGGCGGGGGTGGCGCAGCGCGAGACCGAGGCCCTCGGTCCGCTGTTGCGTCAGGTCTGCGAGCACACCGGCGCTGCGATGTTGGTCATCGAACACGACATGCCGCTTCTGGCCGGGCTGTGCGACCGCCTGGTGGCGATGGACCTGGGCCAGGTGGTGGTCGAGGGCCCACCGGCGGAGGTGCTCGACCATCCGGCGGTGATCGCGGCCTACCTCGGCACCGACACAGCCGCGATCAACCGCTCCGGCGCCGCGCTTGGGGATCCGCACGCGGGGGTTCCCGGCGCTCGACCCGACACGACCCCCGAGCTCGTCTGATCCGGGTCTCTGTTCCGGCTCACCTGGCTCGGCTCACCCGGTGCGGGTCACCCGGGTGGCCTCGAGCAACAGGGCCCACCCCGCAACGGGATGGACCCTGTTCGTTGGTGGAGGCGATGGGAGTCGAACCCACGACCTCCTCGATGCGACCGAGGCGCTCTAGCCAGCTGAGCTACGCCCCCAACGGATTGCCAATTGTAGACCGGAGCCACGCGACCACGGAATCAGCCGTCGCGCGAGTGCAGTCCGGTCAGCACCCTCGGGCCAGACAGCCTCCTCAGCGCGACAGGAGCCGCTCGGTGCAAGGCTCAGTTGGCGATCTGGTGCACCTCGAGTGACTCATCAACGAGGGATGCGCCCGCAGGCGCCGCTGCCGAGCCGATGGCCGACACGGCCAGATGCGCGGGCCGGGAACCAGCCGGGACGGCCTGCTGATCGGGTCGGGTAACCACCCTCTGGAGGGCCACGAGGTAGGCGAGCATGAGCACGTCGGCCGCGAGGTGCAGGTACAGGAACACACCGCCGAACGCGACCGTTGCGAGCAGCGTCAGCAGTGCGGCTGCGCCGAGGGTGATCAACACGTCCTGGCGACGCTTCCTCACGGCATGGGAGGCAGCGCGGTGCCCGGTACCCGAGGTCGGGCGAGCGGTGCGGACCGGTTCCTCACGCGGATGACCGGGCCTGGTGGTGCGATCAGCCGTCGCCGCGGGCTGGGTCGAGCCGATGTAGGGCGAGGGAACTCCCGGGAGCCGGCTCGCCCCCTTGCGTACCGACCTGAGCCGGGCCACCCGCCGTTCGCCGAGCTCGATCACGTTGTCGTCACGCTTGACCGGCGACGACCTGCTCAGCGAGGACAGTTGCGAGTTGAACGATCCGATCGTGTCGCTGCGCCGGCTGCGGGATATCCGTGACATCAGATCAGGCAGAAGGACGACTGCCCAGACCAGCGCCAGTCCGACTATCACGAGGGTTGATATCACGG
>CAYVYG010000288.1:0-4713 GCA_964454385.1 uncultured Microthrixaceae bacterium | reverse complement strand
TGCGGGCCTCGGCCGCAACGTGGAGATAGCCGATGACCTGCTGGTGGTGCTGTTGCCCGCCGCGGTGCTGGGCGTGGGATTGCTCTCCGCGGCCACTGGTGTGGAGTCGACGGTGGACCCGCGCATCTTCGCCGCCGAGCCGATCGGGCGCTGGCACCTGGGCCTGGGGATGCTCGCCACCGCGGTCATCGGCCCGCCGCCGGTGCTCGCTCTGTTGGTGGGGATGGGCGTGCTCGCCGGCTGGTGGGCACCGGGGTTGGTTCCCGGTGTCATCGTGGCGTTGTCCGTGGTCGCCTGGTGGGTCTCACTGCTGTTGTTCAGCCGTACGCTCGCGAACCTGCTCGGTGCGGTCGCCACCACCCGGTTCCGCCAACTCGCGCACGCCGGGGCGACGGTGGCTTCGCTCGGGGCGTTGCTGATCACCCAGCTCCTCGCGGCCGACCCCGAGTCGTGGGACGCCGCACGGTGGGAATCGATGGCGCAACTCGCCCGCTACGCCCCACCGGGACAGCTCGGCCTCGCGATCACCCACGCCGGTGACCCGGGGAAGGCACTGGTGCACCTGGTGGCCGGGCTGTCATGGCTCCCGTTGCTGGTGGTCGTGGTGGTCGCCAGCACCCAACGACTGGCGCTGTCGTCGCCACGACCCGGCGGCGGCGGTCGCGGCACCAGCCGCTGGTTCATGGTCGCGGGGGCTGCGTCGCGTGGGACCGGAAAGACCGGACTCGCAGCAGCCGGTTCCCGGCACTCCGGATCCGGTGGGCGCAAGCTGTCGGGGTTCAGGGCCACGGCGGTCGCGGCGCGCACCATCCTCACCAAGGTCCGAACCCCGCGCCAGGCCGTCAACACCCTGACCGCGCTGGCGGTGGGTGGCGCGGTCTACTTCCTGGCACCGCTGTTCGGCGCCTCGGTCGACCCGCGGCTGGTGATCATGGGCGGGGCGATCCACTTCGCGGTGCTCTTCGACGGCAACAACGCGTTCGGCATGGACGGCCCCGCGATCTGGAGCGAGATCCTCAGCGGAGCCGATGGACGCACTCTGGTGCGAGCGAAGGTCCGGGCGTCGTTGCTGGTGATGGCGGCGCCGGGTCTCGTGATCCCGGTCGCGCTAGCGGCGATGACCGGAGGCTGGCGTTGGATGCCCGCCGGCTGGCTGGTCGCCGCCGGTTCGGTCACCGCAGCGGCGGGGGTGGCGGTGCTCAGCGCCGTGCTCGCACCGTTCGCGCTGCCGGACAGCCCCACCCCCCTCGCCGGTGGCGACACCGGCCAGGGCTGTCTCGCGGGGCTGATGCTCACCGGCAGCGTCATCGCGCTCGGAGTGGCGACCGCTCCGGTCGCCCTCGGGATCTGGTGGGCGAGTGGGGTCTCGGTGCCTCTCGGCACGGCTGTGGCGCTGGCGGCTCCGGCGGTCGGCTTGGCGGTGATGTGGGTGACAACAGCGCTCGCGACCGCCCGGGTGCAGACCTACGAGGCCGAGCTGTTGGCCAAGGTCACTCCCGGACGTTGAGGGAGCTCGCTCGGCGCCGGCCGATCCCGCCCGCCCGATCCCGCCCGGCCCGGCCCGGCCCGGCCGATCCCAACGCTGCGAACTGAATGGGCTCAGCCCCCGGATCGACGACCGAGCCCATTCAGTTCGCCGAGTCACTGTCAGGCCTGTTCGCCGGGTGGGTGGTCAGCGTTCGTAGGGCAGCTCGACGCCGCCCAGGCCGATCACGTCTCCGTCGTCGAGCTGCGCCTCGTCCACCGGTTCTCCGTTGACGGTCGTGCCGTTGGTCGACGCCAGGTCCCTCACCACCGCCCGGTCGTCGCTCACCTCGATCACCGCGTGCATTCGGCTGACGCGGCTGTCGGTGAGCAGCACCTGAGCGTCGGGCTGGCGGCCGATGAGGTTCTCACCCTCGGTCAGTTGCACCACCTGGCCATCGGGGAGGGTGACCACCCCGGACTCCGCACGCCCGTCGGTGCGGAGGGTGGAGCGCAGCTCCGCGGAGGGGTTGCCACCGGGCTGACGGTGCAGCTCCAGCGAGGGGTCCTGACGCAGGATCGCGTCCTCGAGGTTGCGCAGCTCGGGACCGGGTTCGAGCCCGAGCTGTTCGACCAGGGCCTTGTGGGCACGCTGGTACGCGGCGAGTGCATCGGCCTGGCGTCCGGAGCGGTACAGCGCCACCATCAGCTGGCTCCACAGCCGCTCGCGCAGCGGCTGGGCGGCCAGCAGCTCCTCGATCTGTGGCACCACCTCACCGGAGCGGCCCTGGCCGAGCAGAGCCTGGATGCGCACCTCGGCGGTGAGCATCCGCTGGTCCTCGAGACGGGCTGCGGTGGTGTCGAACCAGTGCGATCCGCGGATGTCGGCCAGCGCCGGCCCGCGCCACAGTCCCAGCGCCGCGTCGAGATGGGCGAGCGCGTTGTCCCAGCTCCGCGAAGCAGCCGCGTCGGATCCGGCGGCGGCGCGCTGTCGGAACTCGTCGATGTCGATCCAGGTGGTATGGAGCTCGTAGCCGAGGCGCCTCGTGACGACCACGGTGGCGGCCTCGCGGGCGCCGCGTAGCGGTTCGAGGACCTTGCGCAGCGCGGAGATGTGCTGTTGCAGGGAGTGCGATGTGCTCTCGGCGGGGTCGTCCCAGACGATGTCGACCAGCCGCTCGGCAGTGACCACAGCGGGGGACTCCAGTGCCAACACAGTGAGGATCGCGGCCTGTTTGCCACTGGTCAGGCGCACCGGTTCGCCCTCGACGCTCACGCTGAGCGGACCCAGGACCCCGATGCGCACGCTTGCCACCCGACGATGATGCCAGACCGCAACCACCCGCAGCAGAAGGTGCCGGGCGGAAGGGTGCCCGACAGGAGGTGCCGGACGGGAATCCGGTCGAGGCGACGGCGGGGTACCGGAGCGCCGACATCCCTACGACCGGCCGGGAATCCGGTCGAGGCGACGGCGGGGTACCGGAGCGCCGACATCCCTACGACCGGCCGGGAACCCGTACCATGTCGATGACCGGCGTACCACGGATCCGGCGCACCGGGACAGGGGGAAGACCACGACATGGGTGAGGCTCAGGAGCGTGAGATGCTGGCGCGGGCTCTGCCCGACCACCGCCTCGGTCGCGTGCTCGGCCAGGGCCAGTTCGGCGTCGTTTGGTCAGCCCAGCACCTCCACCTAGCCCGTACGGTGGCGGTGAAGCGGCTCTCCGATGAGGTCGCGGCCGACCCCGCGCACCTCGCACGGTTCCGTCGTGAGGCCCGCACGCTCGCCCAGCTCGACCACAAGCACGTGGTCGCGGTCCACGACTACCGCGAGGTCGACGGGCTGCGGCTGTTGATAATCGAGTTGCTCTCCGGAGGCACCCTCACCGACCGCAGGTCCCGCGGCATGCCCGCCGAGACCGCGATCGCCGCAACCCTTGCAGCGGCGTCGGGTCTGCACCACGTGCACCGCCGCAACGTGTTGCACCGCGACGTGAAGCCCGAGAACCTGATGTTCGACGGCGAGGGCGTGCTCAAGGTCACCGACTTCGGTGTGGCGCGCGGCGACGCGCTCACCGAGACGACCGTCGAGGTGACCAAGGCGGGGATGTTCTTCGGGACCCCCGCGTACGTCGCTCCCGAACAGGCCGCGGTGTCCCTGGCGAAGGGCTGGCCGGAGGTGAGCCCTCGCTCTGACCAGTACTCGCTCGCGGCTGTGCTCTACGAGTTGCTCTCGGGGGAACTGACCCATGATCCCTCAGGCGGTGGGATCTCGCTGTGCGTGAAGCGCATGAACGAGGAGGCCCGCCCGCTGGGTGAGATCACCGACAAGGCATCCTCAGGGGTGTGCTCGGTGGTGATGAGGGCGCTCTCGCGTGATCCCGCCTCTCGGTTCACGAGCACCGAGGAGTTCGGCGTCGAGCTGGCGGAGGCCACGTCCACCTCGCTCGGTCAGGGGTGGCTGGCGCGCTCGGCTGTGCAGATACGCGAACCCGGACCGATCCTGGATGCGGCCGATCCACACGATGCGCCGAACCGGGCCTCCACGGCTCCGGTGGCTGTGGGGCACGCCGGGACGCAGCCGGACACGACCGGCGAGCTCGGGACAGGTGGGGTTGGGACAGGTGGGGTTGGGACAGGTCGCGCCGGATCACGCGCTCGGCGCGCCCTCACCGCTCTGGCAGTGGGCGTGTTGATGGCGGCGCTGGGGCTCGGCGGCTACGCGGTGCTCGCGCGATCGGAGTCGACCGGCGCTGACAGCACAGCCAGCACAGCCACCACAGCGGTGGTGGCCCCCGAGGAGTTGCCGATCGAGGTGAGCGAGATCTGGAGCGCGCCGACGGGTGGCAACGTGTTCTCCTCGCCGGCGGTCGATGGAGACCTCGTCGTGGTCGGAAGCGAGGACGGTTCGGTATACGGCCTCGCGGCTTCCGATGGGGCGCAACGATGGCGCTACGACACCGGCATGGCCGTGCGCTCGAGTCCGGTGCTCACCTCGGGGCTCGCGTTCATCGGCAGCGATGATGGATCGCTGCACGCGATCGACCTCGCCGATGGCGCCGAGAAGTGGAGCGCCCCGATCGGCTACGAGATCGTGTCCACCCCCGCGACGACAGACGACGGGCTCGTGTTGGTCGGCGCGGATGGCCTCTACGCGTTCGACGTGGCCACCGGTGAGCAGCGCTGGCGCGGCGAACTCGACTCGGTGACGGTGTCCTCGCCGGTGATCGAGGGCGACACCGTGATGAT
>CAYVYG010000287.1:0-4720 GCA_964454385.1 uncultured Microthrixaceae bacterium | reverse complement strand
GGCGATCGCGAGCGCAACCCCTGCCGCTGCGGGGATCCGAACCGGCGGGCCGGCGAACTCGTCCACGTCGGCCTGCACCTCAGCGGCTCCCTCGGGTGCCGCGAAGTACATCGAGATGACGATCCTCAGGTACAGGTAGGCCGCGATCACCGCCGAGAACATCCCGATCGCCGCGAGAGCGTACTGGCCCTGGTCGACCACCGCACCGACCACGTAGAACTTCGCGAGGAAGCCGCCGGTGAGCGGTATGCCCGCCTGGGCCAACAGGAACACCGTGAACACCAACGCCAACCCGGGTCGGTCCCGGTACAGGCCCCGGTAGTCCGACAGCGAGTGACGGCCGTCGCCGGTTCTCCCGATGAGGGTCACCACCCCGAAGCTGCCGACGACCATGAACGTGTAGACCAACAGGTAGAACAGCGCGGCCGAGGTGCCCGCATCGGATGCAGCGGTCACGCCGAGCAGCACGAAGCCCGCGTGGCTGATCGAGGAGTAGGCGAGCATGCGCTTCACGTTGGTCTGCACGATCGCCATCACCGCGCCGACGACCAGGCTGAGCACCGCGAGCGCAGCCACCATCGGGATCCACTCATCGCGGTAGGTGGGCCCGAAAGCCGTCACGAACACCCGGAGCAACGCGGCGAAGCCGGCAGTCTTGACCCCGGCGGCCATGTAGGCCGACACAGGAGTCGGTGAGCCCTGGTAGACATCCGGGGCCCACATGTGAAGCGGCACCGCGGCAACTTTGAAGCCGAACCCGACGAGCATGAACGCGAGGCCTGCGAGCAGCAGACCGTTGTCGACCAGCACGTTGTCGGCCAGGAACGTCTGGATGTCGGCCAGGTTGGTCGAGCCGGTCGCGCCGTAGACGAACGCGATCCCATAGAGCAGGAACGCCGATGAGAAAGCCCCGATGACGAAGTACTTGATGCCCGCCTCCTGGGATGACACCCGGCGCATGTGCATGGCGGCCAGCACGTAGACCGCGACCGAGAGGATCTCGAGGCCCAGGAACACCACGATCAGGTCGTTGGCGGAGGCCATCACCACACCACCCGACGCGGAGAGCAGCATCAGCACGTACCACTCAGGGCAGACCAGGTCCTCACGACGCAGGTACCCCTCCAACAGCAGCGCCGCCATGATCACCGAGAGCGCGATCACTCCGGTGGCGAACAACGAGAACCCGTCGAGCCCGACGGTGCCCGCCATCTCCGACGACGCGCCCTGGTCCTGCACGCGTTGCCACAGGGGCACGGTCGCGACCAGTGCTCCGGTCGCGACCGAGACCGTCCAGGTCGCGTAGAACCACGACGGGAGCCGGCGGCGCACCAGTGAGACCGCCGTCAACAACAGGATCCCCCCGATCATCAGGATCAGCGCAGGGGCGATCGAGGACCAGACGATCTCGGGCGTCGCGAGCGCCGCGGCGCTCTCACCGGCGGTATCGGGCAGCACCGGGACTGGGGGCGGGACCTGCAGGATCATCAGTTGCCGCCCTCTGTGCTGCCGCCCTCTGTGTTCCCGGAGCCCTCAGTGCTCCCGGAACCCTCAGTGGTCCCGGAACCCTCAGTACCACCGGAGTCAGTCGCACCTCTGGCCTCGAGCTCGGGGGCGCCGGGGCTGGGGGCCTCGAACCCGGGAACCGATTCCTCGACATGGTCGACCACCGCCTGCACCGACGGTTCCATGCGATCGAGCAGCGGCGTTGGGTAGAAACCCAGGAAGATCATGATCGCGACCATCGGGATCATCACGCCGATCTCGCGCACGGTCAGGTCCCGCATGTTCGCGCTCGCCTCGTCGGTGGGTCCGTGGAAGATCCGCTGGTAGGCCCACAGCAGGTAGATCGCAGCGAAGATGATGCCGGTGACCGCGGCGACCGCCCACCATCGAGCTGACGCGAAGGCACCGAGCAGGCTCAGGAACTCACCGGGGAAGCCGTTCAGGCCGGGCAGGCCGATCGAGGCGAACATCGAGATCGTGAAGAAGGCCGCGAGGATCGGAGCGGTGCGCTGCATCCCGTTGAGCTTGGAGATGTCACGGGTGTGCATGCGCTCGTAGATCATGCCGACCAACAGGAACAGCGCACCGGTGTTGATGCCGTGGTTGAACACCACCAGCAGCGAACCGTCGAGACCCTCGGTGGTCACCGAGAACACACCGAGCACGATGAAGCCCAGGTGTGCCACCGAGGAGTAGGCGATGATGCGCTTCAGGTCCTTTTGCATGGCGGCGACGATCGCCCCGTAGGTGATGCCGATCACTCCGAGGGTCATCATCACCGGCGCAGCCCACATCGCCGCCTCGGGAAGCATCTGTACGCCCATGCGCAGGAAGCCGTAGGTGCCGAACTTCAACAGGACCGCTGCCAGGTCGATGGATCCCGCCGTCGGAGCCTCGGTGTGCGCATCCGGCAGCCACGTGTGCAACGGGAACAACGGCACCTTGACCGCGAAGGCGAGCCCGAGTGCCACGAACACCCAGCGACCCGTGGAAGTCGATATCGCCAGGTTGTCGGTGATCTCGGGGATGCTGAAGGTGATCGGGTCACCACTCGCGTTCAACTGCGCGATCGCGAGCGTGAATACCCCGACCAGCATCGCGGCGGAACCGAACATCGTGTAGAGGAAGAACTTCGTCGCTGCGTACTCACGCCTACCGTGCCCCCACATGCCGATGAGGAAGTACAACGGCACGATCACGATCTCGAAGAACACGAAGAACACCAACAGGTCAAGTGTGGTGAACACGCCGATCGAGCCGGCCTGCAACAACAGCAGCATCGCGTAGTAGGGCTTGGGGTCATGGGTGGGGATCGCTCCCACGACCGCTATCACGAAGATGAACGCACTCAACAGCACGAGGATCAACGAGATCCCGTCGATGCCGAAGGCAAGGTTGATTCCGAGATCGGGTATCCAGGACCACTCCGCGAGGAACTGGTAGCCCGGCTCGCCGGTCTCGAACTGGGTGAGCATGTAGCCGGCGATAGCGGCAGTGCCCATCGAGGCTATGACCGCGACAGGGCGGAACAGCTCGGTACGGCTGCGCGGGATCAGCCCGATGACGACCACACCCAACACCGGGAACAGGATCATCGCCGGGATCACAGCGGCCATCAGACGCCCATCCTCATCACCACGAACACCAACAGCACCACCGCGCCACCGGCCACGGCGAGCGCATAGGAGCGCACCAGCCCGTTCTGGAAGGTGCGCAACGCTCTACCCGATGCCCGGGCCAACCAGCCGACGCCGTTGACCGCGCCGTCGACCACCTCTCGGTCGAATGTCGACAGACCTTCCGCGGTCGCTTCTCCGGGCCCACCCACCAAGGCCGTGTAGGCCTCGTCGATGTACAACGCACGCTGGAACGCGGGCTGTTCCACAACTCGGCGGGCGTCACGGTTCTTGTTGTGCTGGTAGATCCCCCAGGCGCCGACGATCCCGATGGCCGCGCCCACCGCCGCGATGGTCGCGAGGATCGCAACCGTGCCGCCTGGCAGGGCCTCGTGTTCGTGGGCGATGACCGGCTCGAGCCACTCGCCGAGGAAGTCCATGTTCGCGATCGGGAGGTTGATCACCCCGTCGAGCGCCGCGAAGATCGCGAGCACAACCAACGGTGCGGTCATCAACCAGGTCGGCTCGTGCGGACGGTGCTGGGGATCGAGGTGGCGGTGGTGCAGATCCGGGACCCCCTCGTAGTTCGCGGGGTCGCGCCACTTCTCGTCCTCGCCGAAGAACGTCATCACCACGAGGCGGGTCATGTAGAACGCTGTCAGCACCGCCACGAACACGCCGATCGCCCACATGACCTTGCCGGTTCCGCCGTTGTCCCAGGCGGCGCCGAGGATCTCGTCCTTGGACCAGAACCCCGAGAACGGCGGGATCCCCGAGATCGCCAACCACGCGACGATGAATGTGCCCGAGGTGATCGGCAGGTACTTGCGAAGCCGGCCGTAGAGCCGCATGTCCTGTTCGTGGCCCATCGCCACGATGACCGCACCCGAACCCAGGAACAACAGAGCCTTGAAGAACGCGTGGGTGATCATGTGGAACACCCCCGCCACGAACGCGCCCGAGCCGATGGCGAGGAACATGTATCCCAGCTGGGAGATCGTCGAGTACGCGAGCACCTTCTTGATGTCGTTCTGGCCGAGCGCCGCGAGCGCGGCGACCAGCGCAGTCGCAAGGCCCACCCAGGCGATCACGTCGTTCGCCCACCCCGCTTCGTAGAGCACTGCGTTGAGCCTCGTCAGCAGGAAGATGCCCGAGGTCACCATCGTCGCCGCATGGATCAGAGCGGACACCGGTGTCGGACCCGCCATCGCGTCGGGCAGCCAGGTGAACAACGGGATCTGCGCCGACTTGCCGGTCGCGCCGAGGAAGAACAACAACACGATGGCGATCGCGGTCACCGACGCGATCCCACCCGAGACACCCTCGTTGATGTCGAGGTAGTCGATGCTGCCGAAGGTCATCCAGACGAGGAACACACCGAGCAGGTAGCCCACGTCGCCGACCCGGTTCGCCACGAAGGCCTTCTTGCCGGCGGTGGCGTTCGCAGGGTCGGTGAACCAGAAACTGATCAGCAGGTAGGAGCAGAGACCGACGCCCTCCCAACCGAGGAACGTGACCAGCAGGTTGTCACCCATTACCAGGAACAGCATCGACGCCACGAACAGGTTCAGGTAGACGAAGAACTTCGAGAAGTCCCG
>CAYVYG010000286.1:0-4726 GCA_964454385.1 uncultured Microthrixaceae bacterium | reverse complement strand
TGCGCACCGCGCCCGCCTCCTCCGCAACGTGGGGCCCCTGCCCCACGGCGGCCGTGGCTGTCTTCCCGGCGGGCACCCGGGTGCTGCAGACAGACGGGAGAGGGGAGGCTCTGACGGGGCATTGTC
Organism: uncultured Microthrixaceae bacterium; assembly: GCA_964454385.1. Classification (GTDB taxonomy): domain Bacteria; phylum Actinomycetota; class Acidimicrobiia; order Acidimicrobiales; family Microtrichaceae; genus JAMLGJ01. Next base: position 4,600 of record CAYVYG010000286.1, on the reverse strand, counting down.
ACGTCGTGTCCCCCGAGCACTGGTCGGACGGGAGCGGTTCGAGGCGCATCACGGTCTCGCCGTCCACGTAGACGTGGTCACCGATCATGCCGGTGATGTAGTCGTGTCGGGCCAGCACGTACACGCCGATCGAGTCGAGCTCCATCCCGCAGGCATCGGGGTCGGGCCAGCTGCTGCCCGAGATGTGGCTCATCTTGGTGCCGTCCCACTCGTAGCGGATGCAGTCGGTTGTGCAGCCGGTCGTGATGTTGTTGTTGGTCGGGAACCCGCCCACCGGGGCACCCTCGTTGGATGTCTTGTCGACCCGGTAGATCAGCATCCCGACCGGCTCGGCGGAGGTGAGACCGACCAGGTCGGCCGAGACGGTGTCAGCGATCTGGTCCGCTGCTGCCTGCTGGTTGGCGGGAATCGTGCCCGCCGTGGCATAGGCGGCGGCGCCGAGGCGTGCTCCCGAACGGCTCGATCCCGTCGTGGTGGTCGAGGACGCGAACGCGAAGCCGAACTCGATGATGCCCATGACGACCAGGATCATGACCGGCAACACGAGAGCTGCTTCGACGAGGACAGCTCCCTGTTGTCCCCGGGCGCGCCTGCGACGGTGCACCAGCTGTCGAACACCAGACCCCATGTGCGCTGCCTTTCATCCGATACTCCCGAGAACACCATCGGCGATCGCGCCAAATATCTGAAGAGGCAATTCAGTTGATGTGATAGGTCGAAGTACCCACACGTACCGTCATGCCCGTCGAACAGGCTGAACGCCGGACGCTGTGAGGGCGGTCAGGCGGTCCTGTCGGTCAGGCGGTGCGAGCGGTCGATACCGTCGCAGCCGAGACCTCGAGCAGCTTCTTGGTCACGAGGCGCGTCACAGCCGCAACCGGCGGGACCTGATCTCCCGAGAGCGATTCGACCGAGCACCTGACATGTGTCCGGTCGGCTCCGCGGCCGATGATCTCGAGGGTCATCTGACAGGGCGCCATGTGGAGGAACTCCGCCACCACCAACAGGGTCGCGCTCGAGGTGTCGATGCTCGAGACGTCGCCGATCTCCTCAGCAGCGGCCCTTGCCAGCGCGAAGACCTCTGCCGGGGTTCCCATCACGGTCACCGTCGTGTCATTGAGCACCCGTGCCCTCCTGCTGCCATGGCCGGATGCCCCATTGCCGGCCGACGTGGCCGTCTCGCGTGTTGCGCGAGCCGTTCGCTGGGCGCGGTATGCGCGGTCCAGAAGATCGTACGCAGCGCTGACCATGGCTGCAGCCGCTGCAGCTTCAGGTGCCGGGTTCAGATCCGGGTGCACCGCTCGCATCCGTCGGTGGTAGGCGGTACGGACCGCTTTGAAGTCCTTCGCCTCGGCGGGTTCCAGCCCGAGGATTCCCAGTGCTTCCTCTCGTCTCACACGTGCATGCTACCGGGAACCTGAGACGATCAACAGTTCTTGGCAGGCGCGGATCATCCCTGCAGCCAGGAACCGAACGCATCGACCAAGTGGCCGACATCAGCGCATGCCATCACCTCACGTGCCGAGTGCATCGAGAGCTGGGCTATCCCCACGTCCACGGTGTCGACCGACAGCGCTGCGGCCGTGATCGGGCCGATCGTCGATCCACACGGGATGTCGCCTCGGTGCGAGTACTCCTGGTAGGCGACGCCCGCCCGCTCACAAGCGAGAACGAAGGCCGCCGCTGTAATGCTGTCGGTGGCATAGCGGGCGTTGACGTTGTGCTTGATCACCGGCCCACCGCCGAGCCGCACCGGGTGGGAGGGTTCGTGGCGCTCCTGGTAGTTGGGATGGGTTGCGTGTGCCATGTCCGCCGACAGCAGCATCCAACCCGAAAGGGAGCCGAGCAGGGTGTGGTGGGATCCGCCGTTGGAAACGGCGATGCGCTCGAGCACCTGGCGCAGCCAGCCACCCACCGCACCGGTCGCGCTCGTGGAACCCACCTCCTCGTGGTCGTTGAGCACAACCACCGTGGGAGGTCCATCGACGGGGGTGGCGGCGAGCGCGCGTACCGCTCCGAAGCAACAACACAGGTCATCGAGGCGTGGTGCGGCGAGCAGTTCGCCATCGCGGCCGATCCGGGAGGGTGCCTGGCAGTCCGCGAGTTGCGCGTCCCATGACATGACATCGTCGGGGTGCACCCCCAGAAGCTCTGCGAGGAAGCCACGGAACTCTCCCTGTGGGTCCGTCCCCGGGTGCAGCGATCGGTTCGCCGGCGCCTGTTCGGCGCAGGGCTCGAGGCCCCAGATCGGGGCCAGGTGGCGCTGGCGATCGAGGGTGAGGCCCTCGTTCGCTTCGCGGTCCAGGTGGATCGCGAGCTGGGCGACCCTCATGAGCGGATCGAGATGATGGAACAGTCTGGTCGCGACTCCACCCGGCGACGCCGCATCACGCATCACCGCCCGTCCTGCGACCGTGAGGTCGCGGTCGAGCCAGGAGTTCAACAGCGGACTGCCGTATACCTCCACCGCCACCTGACGGGCGTTGGAACGAGCGAGGTCGGGGCGCGGCCTGATGCGCAGGCCGGGAGAGTCGGTGTGTGCCCCGATCATCCGCACCGGCGCTTCGTCGACACCGGGTGCGCCGTTCCAGGCGATGAGAGAGCCATCCCTCACGACGAGCCCGCGGGCGACCGGTTCGTCCCACCCGCCCGAAGGGGACAACTCGACGAAACCCGCAGCGGTCAACATCGTCGCGGCGTTGCGTGCCGCGTGCCATGGCGTCGGCGATGCGACGATGAACTCGCTCAGGGCGTCGACCTGGTGATCCGTGGGGGCCATGTCGGCAGCGTAGGGCTCTGCGGTGTCCTGTCCTGCAGTTGGCCGGAGAGGAGCTCCAATGGCACTGAGCGCGGAGAAGCACGGCTAAGCGTCGGCCAAGTGCGGCTAAGCGACGGATGTTGTTGCGGATGTCGGTGTCCGATGCGCTACAGTGGGGCCACTGCCCCCGTCGCCGCCGAAACAAGGCCGAGCGCACGGATCCGGCAGCGAGGTCACCGGCATCGGCGCCGTGACCTTTCGGACCGCAATGACGCGGAGAATCCAGCCCTGCTATCCGCACGCGCCAATCCGGAAGAGGTCACCCGATGTCGACCCCAGGAGAACCACGAGCCCACACACCCCCGGCCCGTCCCGGTGGCGGCCCGCGGAGTGGCGAGTCGAACCCTGAACGACGGGGTCTGTACAGCCCGGCCCACGAGCACGACTCCTGTGGTGTCTCGTTCGTGGTCGACATGCACGGCCGAGCGAGCCATGGGCTGGTCTCGATGGCGCTCGAGTCGCTCTGCAACCTCGACCACCGCGGCGCTGTCGGCGCCGAGCCGAACACTGGTGACGGTGCGGGGATCCTCGTACAGGTTCCCGACGCGTTCCTGAGAGAGGTGACCGAGTTCGACCTGCCCCCAGCGGGTTCCTATGCGGTGGGGATGGCGTTCATGCCCACCGATGCCCAGGAGCACCACGACGCCACCGACGGGATCGAGAAGGTCTGCGCCTCCGAGGGGCTGCGGGTGCTCGGCTGGCGCGACGTACCGATCGACGCGTCGGGCATCGGTTCGACCGCAGCCGGGGTGATGCCGCGCTTCACCCAGCTCTTCCTCACAGATGCGACCCAGCGACGATCCGGAATCGAGCTCGACCGCCTCGCATACGTCGCGCGCAAGCGCATCGAACACGAGGTGACGGGCACCGATGGTCGTCCGGCGGTGTACTTCCCGTCGCTGTCGGCCAGGACGCTGGTCTACAAGGGGATGCTCACGACCCCCCAGCTGGGCGAGTTCTTCAGCGACCTACAACACGAGTCGTTCGCTTCGGCGCTCGGCCTTGTCCACAGCCGTTTTTCCACCAACACGTTCCCCTCCTGGCCGCTTGCGCACCCCTACCGCTTCGTGGCTCACAACGGCGAGATCAACACCGTGCAGGGCAACCAGAACTGGATGCGCGCCCGAGAGGCACTTCTCAGCTCCCCGTTGCTGCCTGGCGGTGAGACCCCTGAGCGCCTGGAGCGGATCTTCCCGATCTGCACCCCCGGTGCCTCCGACACGGCCCGGATGGACGAAGCGCTCGAATTGTTGCACCTGGGTGGATATTCGCTTCCGCACGCGATGCTGATGATGATCCCCGAGGCCTGGGAGAACCACCGAGACATGGACCCGGCGGTGCGTGACTTCTACCGGTTCCACTCGGGCATCATGGAGCCGTGGGACGGCCCGGCGTCGGTGACCTTCACCGACGGCACCGTGGTCGGCGCGGTGCTCGACCGCAACGGCCTGCGCCCGTCGCGCTACTGGGTGACCGACGACGGCCTGGTAGTGATGGCCTCCGAGGTCGGGACGCTGCCGATCGAGGTCTCCAAGGTGATCCGCAAGGGCCGCCTGCAACCCGGACGGATGTTCCTGATCGACACCTCCCAGGGGCGCATCATCGACGACTCCGAGATCAAGGCAGAGCTCGCTGCGGCCCATCCCTACGGAGAGTGGCTCGCACAAGGGGTGAAGCGGCTCGAGGACCTGCCACAGACAGCGCACATCACCGAGTCGCGCACCGATGTGCTGCGGGCGCAACAGACCTTCGGGTACACGATCGAAGAACTCAAAGTGCTCA
>CAYVYG010000285.1:0-4733 GCA_964454385.1 uncultured Microthrixaceae bacterium | reverse complement strand
GGCCGGTGCTGCTTGATGAGCGAGTACTCCAACATGAGCGCCTCGACCTCGTTGCGCACCTGGATCCACTCGACCGTCTCCGCAGTGCGCACCATCTGGGCGGTGCGCACCGGGAGTGTGGCCGGATCCGCGAAGTAGTTCGAGAGGCGCTGACGCAGCGACTTCGCCTTGCCCACGTAGATGACCCGCCCGTGAGCATCTTTGAACTGGTAGCTGCCCGGACTGTCCGGGATCGTGCCGGCCGGGGGACGTTCGACCATCGTGTCGACCGTACCCCGGCCGACCGGTCCGCTAGGGGCAGGGACGCGGGTTCAAGAAGAAATCGCACTCCTGAAGTGCACGCGGGCCCACGTCGGGCTGGTCGTGGCGGACCACGGCCGGTCTCACCGGCACGCCGTCGGGCCAGGTTCCGGTGAAGCTCAGGTCGGTGTCACAGAACACGCCCGAGAGCGCGCAGCGCGCCGTTGCGTCGACCACCCGGTAGGTGACCCAACGGTCCAGGTTGTCTGTCGAGATAGTCCCCAGGCCGTCCACGAGCTCCACGCTCACCGGTCCGAGGTGGTCCGCTTCGAGCGCCGGACGGTGGGTTCGGTCCGAGTAGACCATCACGTGTTGCTTCTGTGACAAGGGAAGGTCGAGCGCGGCGTAGGTCTCGTTGCCGATGCGGGCGTCGACGAAGTAGTCGTACTGGTAGTTGACCATCACGAAGCGCAGGTTCTGGGGCATGGCGATCTCAGCGGTGCCGACCTTGAACGAGTACCAGGGGGCGAAGTCGACCGCCCAGAACGCCTCGGTGCCCCAGCCGCGGGCTTCCATCAGTTGCACCAACCACGGCAGCATCCCACCGCCGAAGGAGTGGCCGATCACGCCGACCCGGGACAGGTCCATCCGGTCGGTCCACTCGCTCGCCTGCACGAAGCCGCCGTCCACGACCGCGTACTGATGGTCGGGGTCGAACTCCACCGTGTAGCCGGGGAACACGACCACGTAGCCCTGGCTCACGAGGTGGCGCACCAGGCCCTCGTACCCCTCGATGAAGTTGCCCACGTAACCGTGGGCGATGAAGACCGTGGGACGGTCGCCATCCGCGCAGGTTCCACCGTCGGGCGCCGCTGAGGTACCGGTCGGTTCGGCCACCACCAGCGGGTGGCGCCAGTCGACGCGGTTGACGAGATCGGTCATCGTGACCCCACAGGGGCCCGGCGCGCCGGGTTCTCCGGCGGGGACCTCCACCACAGGTGCGGGCGTGCACGAGGCGTATACCAACGACCCGAACACCACCATGACCGATGCCAACGCCAGGACCAACGGCGTCCGCCTTGATCGCGCCGCACTCTGATTGTCGCTGCGCTGCATGTCTTCCCCCAAATCCCCGGACCCGCGGTCGGATCCGCTGAGGAAGATCTTCTCGCCCCGGGTGATGTCGGATCCAGCCGAACGCGTGTAGCGTGGGGTCGAGCCGGCCTGGCACCCGGCAACATATTGCTTCCGAGGCCGACAACCCCGTGGCGTGGCGACCAGGCTGCCCCCACCGGCCGAGAATCGGAGGCCCCACCGTTGCGGGTAGTCATCTCTGCGAGACGCGCCTGCAACACCGAGGAGGTCATCAGAGATGTTGCGCCTACAGGCCGGCCTGCCGACCGAGTACACCGACGCGTCCCCCGACGAGCTCGCCGAGCGGATCGCGATCGCCAAGTCCGCCCTGGGTGATCGGTTGTTCATCCTCGGGCACCACTACCAGCGCGACGAGGTGATGCGCTGGGCCGACGCCCGGGGTGACAGCTTCGGGCTGTCGGTGCTCGCACAACAGAGACCGCAAGCCGACTACATCGTGTTCTGCGGTGTGCACTTCATGGCCGAATCAGCCGACATCCTCACCGGCGAACACCAACAGGTGGTGCTGCCGGACCTGAACGCCGGCTGCTCGATGGCGGACATGGCCGACATCGACTCCGTGGAGGAGGCCTGGGAGTCGATCTCGGACATCTCCGACATCGACCGGGTGCTTCCCATCACCTACATGAACTCATCAGCCGACCTGAAGGCGTTCGTCGGCGCACACGGCGGCGCCGTCTGCACATCGAGCAACGCACGGGCGGTGCTCGAATGGGCTCTCAACGACCCGGCCGGTCCAGGGGCGGAGCAGGTTCTGTTCTTCCCCGACCAGCACCTGGGGCGCAACACCGCCATGGCGATGGGTTTCACAGCAGCCGACATGGCGGTGTGGAACCCGCGTTCGGACCTCGGCGGCCTCGAGGAGACCGAGGTGAAGCAAGCCCGTTTCCTGTTGTGGAAGGGCCACTGCTCTGTCCACCAGCGGTTCCGGCCCGAACACGTCGAAGCGTTCCGCGCCGAGCATCCCGACGGCATCGTGGTCACGCACCCCGAGTGCAGCTACGAGGTCTGCTCGCTGGCCGATTCGGTCGGTTCCACCGAACGGATCATCACGGCCGTCGAGGCGGCACCTCCGGGTTCGGTGATCGGCGTGGGCACCGAGATCCACCTGGTGAACCGCCTCGACCAGGAGACCCCCGACAAGACCGTCGTATCGCTCGATCCGCTCGTGTGTCCGTGTTCCACGATGTTCCGCATCGACGAGGCCCACCTCGCCTGGACCCTCGAGAATCTGGTCGATGGGAATGTGGTGAACCGGATCACCGTGCCCATCGAGGTGGCCGCGGACGCGAAGCTCGCACTCGACCGGATGCTCGCGATCACCTGAAACGCAGCGCCGAGGGGTGTGGTCGGCTTGCCCGCTGCTGTGGGCTCGCTACCTGCATCCCATCAACAGAAGCCGGAAGCCCGCTCTGCGAATCCGCCAGCTCAGGGGCATCGAACCGTCCTCGTCGGACAACGCGTCGAGGTGGACGCGGCGCACCAGCATTCGCCCGCTCAGGCTGTCCACTTCGCGCACACCGCGCAGCGCCGTGACGTCCCAGTTGGGCCTGGGCGGGACCACAGCGGTGCGGAGACGCCCCGGGTGGCGCGACCAGGGATTCCCACGCACCGACCATCCGATGGCGCCCGCCAGTGGCACCGCCGCCATGACCTCGATCGCCTGCGCGATGTCGCTCTCATTGGGCAGAACACCGTCGCCGAACCAGATCAGGTCGTCCCCAACTGCCCGACGGGTCGCCGTCGGCGTGCCGCTCCGCGTGAGAACCGGCGGCGCAACCCCCACCGGGACTGATCCGTTCGCGTCGAGCCGTGTTCCCATGGTGGACACATCGGCGCCTGATCACGCGGGTTGAGCGGAGCCTTCCAACAGCGGCGCGAGGAACTGTCCCGTGTAGCTGTAGGGCACAGCGGCAACCTGTTCCGGCGATCCCTCGGCAACGACGGTGCCACCACCCACCCCGCCTTCCGGTCCGAGGTCGATGACCCAGTCAGCGGTCTTGATCACATCGAGATTGTGCTCGATCACCAGCACGGTGTTTCCTGCATCCACGAGACGGCTCAACACGGTGAGCAGCTTGCGGATGTCCTCGAAGTGCAACCCTGTGGTCGGTTCGTCGAGCAGGTACATCGTGTGTCCTGTCGAGCGCTTGGCGAGCTCGGAGGCGAGCTTCACCCGCTGCGCCTCACCACCGGACAGGGTGGTGGCCGGTTGACCGAGCCGCACATATCCCAGACCCACGTCCACCAGGGTCTGCATGTGACGAGCGATCGCCGGCTGGTTCGCGAAGAACTCGAGCGCATCCTCACACGGCAGGTCGAGCACCTCGGAGATGTTGAGCCCCTTGAAGGTGATGTCGAGGGTGTCGCGGTTGTAGCGGGCCCCCTTGCAGACCTCACACGGGACGTACACGTCCGGCAGGAAGTGCATCTCGATCTTGATCGTGCCGTCGCCCGAGCAAGCCTCGCAACGACCTCCCTTGACGTTGAAGCTGAAGCGCCCCGGCAGGTAACCGCGCACCTTGGACTCGTTCGTCTTGGCGAACAGCTTGCGGATGTGGTCGAACACGCCGGTGTAGGTCGCGGGGTTCGAACGAGGGGTCCGCCCGATCGGAGACTGGTCGATGTTGATCACCTTGTCGACGTGATCGATCCCCTCGACCCTGCGGTGCAGGCCCGGGGGCACCTTCGAGCCGTAGACGTGCTGCATCAGCGAGCGCAACAGGATGTCGTTGACGAGGGTCGACTTGCCCGAACCCGAGACCCCGGTGATCGTCACGAAGCAGCCGAGCGGTATCTCGACGTCGATGTCGGCCAGGTTGTGCTCCCTGGCGCCGAGCACCCGGAGCTTGTCGTCACCGGGTTCCCGTCGGCGTTCCGGCACCGGGATGGAGCGCCTGCCCGAGAGGTACTGGCCGGTGATCGAACGCTTCGCCCGCTCGAGTTGGTTGACGGTGCCGGAGTGGACGACCTCGCCGCCGTGCTCCCCCGCGCCGGGTCCGATGTCGACCACGTGGTCGGCCACGCGGATGGTGTCCTCGTCGTGTTCGACCACCAGGACCGTGTTGCCCAGGTCACGCAGGCGCTCGAGGGTTTCGATCAACCGGTGGTTGTCGCGCTGGTGCAACCCGATCGACGGCTCGTCGAGCACGTAGAGCACGCCGACCAGGCCCGAACCGATCTGCGACGCCAGGCGGATGCGCTGCGCCTCCCCGCCCGAGAGAGTCGCGGCGGAGCGCTCCAGGTCCAGGTAGTCGAGCCCCACGTCACAGAGGAACTGCAACCGGGCGTTGATCTCCTTGAGGATCCGCTCCGCGATGAGTGCCTGGCGGTCGTCG
>CAYVYG010000284.1:0-4755 GCA_964454385.1 uncultured Microthrixaceae bacterium | reverse complement strand
TGGGCCCACAGGCCGGTGTCGCCGCCGTCGATCGAGATGATCGCGTCCTCGGGCAGCCACCGGGAGACCTCCGAGGCGAGGCGGCCCGGGTGCACCGGTGAGCCGTCCACGTCAGCGTAGGTGCCCATCATCGCCTGGCGGAACTCGTGGTACTCGGCTGCGTACTTCGATGCCGCGTCGCCGGGGGAGCGGGTGGCGTCCTTCTCGGCCAGCAGTTGGTCGAGAGCAGCCAGACCCCCACGCGCGTCGCCGACGAGCGCGACGTCGGTGGCCCGGTTCACCCCGATCTGGGCCGCATCCACGTCCAGGTGGATGAGCTTCTGCGATCCGGGGCCGGCCCATCCCGGTTCGGACAGGTACTGCACGGTCTCACCGAGTTGCGTACCCACCGCAAGGATGACATCGGAGTCCATGTGGGCGGGCGTGCCCCACGGGAAGCTCATGCCGACCGCTTGGGGATGGTCCTCTGGGAACGCACCCCGGGCGCCAGCGGTGGTCATGACCAGCGCGCCGGAGGACTCGGCGAGTGCGCGCAGTTCCTCCGCGGCGCCGGCGCGGTGGATGCCGTGGCCCGCCAGGATCAAGGGGAACTCGGCGCGAGCCAGCAGCTCGGCCGCCTGTTCGAGTGATTCGCGGTCGGGTGCCCCGGGCGAGAAGCGGTGCATCTGCGGGGGTCGCAGGGCGAGGCTGGACTCGTCGATGTCCTCAGTGAGCACGTCGGTGGGGATCTCGAGGTAGACGGGTCCCTGGCGCCCACCGAGTGCCGCGCGCATGGCCTCGGCGACGAACTCGGGGATCCGCGCTGCCGACTCGATGCGGGCCGCGAACTTGGTGATCGGAGCCATCACCTCGATCTGGGGACCGAACTGGAACCGGCCTCGTCGCAGGGCGTGGATCGAACGACGTACGCGCTGGGTGCCGATCACCAGCACCGGCACGCCCTCCATCCAGGCACACATGACGCCCGGCACGAGGTTCGCGACGCCGGGTCCGGCGGCCCCGACCACCGCGGCCATGGTGCCGCTGCTACGGGCCCAGCCGTCGGCCATGTGCACCGCCGCGCTCTCGTGGCGCGGCCCGTAGTGGTTGAACCCGAGCGCCTCGGCACTTCGCAGGAAGGGGCTCGAAGCGATGTCGGAGATGGAGAACACCGTGTCGATGCTCTCGTTGCGAAGCGCCCTGGCGAGCACCTCACCGCCGTCGATCGAAGCCATCGGTCCTCCTGGTTGGGTTGGGTCGGGTGCTGTTGGTTGCAGTTGCAGCTGGTGCGGTAGCCGTAGTGAAGCGCAGCGGTGGTTGCAGCGGTGGTTGCAGTTGTAGTGGTAGTTGCAGTGCGAACGACCCTATCGTGCCGGCGAACTGTCCGCTGTGGCACCTCGTATGCCGGGCTGAGACCGGACAGTTCGCCGGGGGGGGGGGGGGGGGGTTCGCAGCGCCGGGGTGGGGGGTGCGAGTGTGAGGCGAGGTCGGATTCCGGTCGTGCGGTGGCCTACCATCGACTACTCCCAACCTTCTCCGACTGCGGACAGCCAACGGCGGTGTCAACGAGGACGCATCCGGTGCTGTTCGCGGATCCGGAGAGACGGGGCGGTAGCTCAGTGGTCAGAGCAGGCGACTCATAATCGCTTGGTCGTGGGTTCGATCCCCACCCGCCCCACAAACCTGATATGCAGGCGGTTCGTGCAGGGAACGGCCGCCAGTAGCGTCATCACCGTCGAAGGGCTCTCGAGGACCTACGGCTCGGGTGACACCCTGGTGAGGGCTGTCCATTCCGTCGACTTCGAGGTCCCTGCGGGCGAGTTCGTGGTCCTCCTCGGACCGAGTGGGAGTGGCAAGACGACGATGCTGAACCTCATCGGCGGGATCGAGGAACCCACGGACGGCTCGTTGATCGTCGACGGGGTCGAGGTCGTCGGACTCGATGCCGCGGGGCGCACCGACTTCAGGCGCCACAAGGTCGGGTTCGTCTTCCAGTTCTACAACCTCGTGCCGACCCTCACGGCGCTCGAGAACGTGCAGCTCGTCGCCGAGCTCACTTCCCGCGTCGACGCCGAGGAGCGCAGCCGTGATCAGCTCCGCGAAGTGGGACTCGGTGAGCGGACCGACCACTTCCCGAGCCAGCTCTCCGGTGGCGAGCAGCAGCGGGTCGCCATCGCTCGCGCTCTGGTCAAGGACCCTCCGGTGCTGCTGTGCGACGAGCCGACGGGTGCGCTCGACATGGAGACCGGTCGACTCGTACTCGACCTGCTGCGCGGCGTCTGCGACGGAGGCCGCACGGTGTTGACGGTGACCCACAACTCGACGATCGCGAGGATGGCCGACAGGGTCCTGCGACTGCGCGACGGCGAGCTGGTCGGCATCGAGGTCCAGGAGGACCCAGAGGCTGCTTCGGACCTCGAATGGTGAAGAGTGCCGCGAGGCCACCGGCGTGAGTGTCCTGGGACGCAAGCTGTTGCGGGATGTCCGCCGCCAGAGGTGGCAGTTCCTGGCCGTGGGGATCACGATCGTGCTCGGGGTGACGCTCTTCGGTGCCTCGTTCGATTCCTTCCGCAACCTGACACGCTCCTACGGCGAGACCTACCACAGGTTGCGTTTCGCAGACCTCACCGTCAGCGGGGGTGACCAGCGGCGCTTCGCCGAGATGGCCGCCTCCACCGACGGGGTTGCAGCCACGGCGCGGCGCAGCCAGGCCGACCTGCCGCTCGTCGTCGCCGATGGGCACAAGCTCTACGGGCGAGTGGTCGGCATGCCTGTGGACCACCAGCCCGCCATCGACGCGGTCAAGGTGACCGAGGGGGACTACCTCTCACCGGATGCACCCGAAGGCGTGCTGGTCGAACAGCACATGTACGACCACTTCGACCTGTCGCCCGGTGACACCATTCAGGTCACGCTGGAGTCGTCGCCGATCGAGGTGACGGTCCTCGGCTCGGCCGTGTCCGCCGAATACCTGTGGCCGGCCAGGAGCCGCCAGGAGCTGTTCTCCACCCAGGATGACTTCGGCGTTCTCTTCGTGCCCGAGGCACTGGCCGTTCGCGCGACCGCCCGCGTCGAGCAGACGTTGGTGCTCTACGAGGATGGTGCCGACCCGGCGGCGCTGGATACCGAGTTGGAGCGGACCGCGAGCTCCGCCGGCGCGACAGACGTGCTTCCCCAGGCGGACCAACCCTCGAACGCCGCGCTGAACGAGGACGTCCAGGGGTTCGGAGAGGTCTCGTTGATGTTCCCCCTGTTGTTCCTGACCGCAGCCGGCATGGCCACGTTCATCCTGTTGAACCGGATCGTGCACGCCCAGCGTGCCCAGATCGGGACTCTGATGGCCAATGGCCTCTCTGCTCGCCGGATCACCAGGCACTACCTGGGGTTCGGTGTACTGATCGGAGGCGGTGGCGCCGCGCTGGGCGCGGTGATCGGAGTGGTCCTCGGCAGGTTGATGACCGGGGCGTACACCAGCGCGCTCAGCATCCCCGACACCGTGAGCGGTTTCTATCCCCTCACTCCTCTCCTCGGTGTGGCGTTCGGTCTGGCAATGGGTTCGCTGGCCGCCCTGGTCCCCGCTCGCTCGGCCTCGCGGGTTGCACCGGCAGAGGCGATGCGTGGGACGGTGCCGCCGGCGCGGGCCGGGCCGAGCCTGATCGAGCGAGTGGTACCACCGCTGCAGCGCCTTCCGATCCGTTGGCGTATGTCGATCCGGGGTATCGGACGCAGCCCGCGGCGAGCCCTCTCGACTGTCATCGGCGTGGTTCTCGCCATGACGCTGATCCTGGTCTCGTGGGGGATGCTCGACACCACCGACATCCTCGTCAGCGAGCAGTTCGACGTGATCCAGCACAACGACGCCCAGGTGTTCTTCACCGCCCAGGTCGACGACTCCATCGTGGCTGATGTGGCCGCGACCGGGGGGGTGGAGGACGCCGAGGCGGTGGTCGCCACGGCTGCGACGATCCGCAAGGCGGACGAGCAGTACGCGACGCAGCTGCAGGCGTTCGAGCGGGACACCTCGATGCACACCTTCGTGACGCCTTCGGGCCCGATTCCGTTGCCCGAGAGCGGGGTGCTGGCGGGCTCTGCGGTCCGTGGGCTGCTCGACGCCCGCGAGGGAGATGCGGTCACGTTGTCGTTCCCAGCCCTCGACTCCAGCATCGAGACCACCATCGCCGGCTTCGTCGACGAACCTCTGGGAACGTACCTCTACATGGGCCGATCACAACTCGAGTCCCTGTTGGGCCAGGCTGATCCACCCATCGGCGAAGCGCAGCTGCAGAGCCCGTCCCTCACCTCGGTGATGACCCGCTTCGATCCCGCGGCGAATCCCGACACCGTCGACTCGAGACTGCTCGACATGCCGGCAGTTGCAGCGGTGGTCAGCTCGAAGGCGATCGCCGATCTCGTGGACCATGCAATGGCACTGTTCTACGTGTTCGTGGGCATGATGTTGGTCTTCGGAGCCACGATGGCCTTCGCGCTTCTGTTCAACATGATCTCTGTGAACATCGCCGAGCGGTCCGTCGAGCTGGCGACCATGCGGTCCAACGGCCTTTCGGTGCGGGAGATCAACCACCTGATGACGGGCGAGAACCTCCTGTTGGCGCTCATGGGGATTCCCGTCGGTCTGCTCGTCGGCTACCTGACCTCGGCGTACTTCCTGGCCAGCTACACCTCTGACCTCTTCGAGTTCGACCTACGGATGAGGGGCAGCACCCTCGCTTTCGCCGCACTTGCCATCGTGGCCACCACACTGGTCTCGCAGTGGCC
>CAYVYG010000283.1:0-4769 GCA_964454385.1 uncultured Microthrixaceae bacterium | reverse complement strand
ACCGTGACCGCTGCCACCACGACTGCTCCGACCGAGCTCGTCGACACGATCGCGAAGCGCAGGCGCACCACCGAACTGGGTCTGCTCCTGTTGGCGTTCATCGTCGTGGCGGGTCTCTACGCGCTCGCAAGCCTGGGGCGCAACGCATCGCTGCCCGCCGATGTCGGACCGTTCCTTGCAGGGGTGCTGACCCTGTTGGTGGTGGCACATGTCGTGACCCGCCGCGTCGCGCGCGCTGCCGATGGACTGCTGTTGCCGATAGCGGCTCTGTTGAACGGCATCGGATACGTCTTCATCGCCCGCCTCGACGACGATCTCGCTGCCCTTCAGGCGAGTTGGACAGCGGTGGGCATCGGAGCGTTCGTGGCGACCCTGGTGGTCGTGCGCGACATCAGGGTGCTGGCGCGCTACCGCTACACCTTCGGGTTGATCGGACTCGGATTGCTGCTCCTGCCGTTGGTGCCGGGCATCGGGCGCAACATCAACGGCGCGCGGATCTGGGTGGAGATCGGTCCGGTCAGCTTCCAACCCGGCGAGTTCGCCAAGATCGCGCTAGCGATCTTCTTCGCCGGTTACCTGGTCGACAACAGGGAGCTGCTGGGGGTGGCGACGTTCAAGTTGGGCCCGTTCCGAATCCCCGACCCCCGCCACTTCGTTCCGGTGCTGGCGGCCTGGGGGGTCGCGCTGGTCGTCATGATCTTCCAGCGGGACCTGGGCTCCGCCCTGTTGTTCTTCGTGCTGTTCGTGGTGATGCTCTGGGTTGCCACGGGTCGCGCCACCTACCTGGTCGCAGGCGGCGGGTTGTTCGCGATCGGCGCATGGTTCAGCTGGTCGCGCTTCGAGCACGTCCAGACCCGCGTGCAGATCTGGCTAGATCCCTGGACCGATCCGTCGGGCTCGGGATACCAGATAGTCCAGGCGGCCTACGCGCTGGCGTGGGGTGGCACCGTCGGCACCGGCCCCGGCCTGGGAATCAGTGGGCGCATCCCGTTCCAGGAGACCGACTTCATCTTTGCGATCATCGGAGAGGAACTCGGTCTCGCCGGGTCGACCGCGGTGCTGTGCGCCTATCTGTTGATGGCGGGAACCGGGCTACGGATCGCGCAGCGCAGCACCGACGAGTTCATGTCGCTGCTGGCGGTCGGGCTCACGACTCTGCTGGCGGTCCAGGCTTTCATAATCATCGCCGGGGTGACCCGGGTGCTGCCGCTCACCGGGATCACCCTTCCGTTCGTGTCCTACGGCGGGTCCTCGCTGCTCGCGAACTATGTGCTGTTGGCGCTGTTGATGAGGATCTCGGACCAGGCGGCTCGCAGGTTCGCCCAACCGGCGGTGGCGCCGTGAGCCGCCAGATCCGCCGTCTCGGTGTGGTGTTCGTGGTCCTCTACGCGATCCTGTTCGTCAAGTTGAACCAGGTGCAGGTCTTCGATGCCGCCGAGTTGACAGACCGGCCCGAGAACACACGGGTCCTGCAGCGGGACTTCAACAAGCCACGCGGAGATATCATCTCAGCGGATGGCGCGGTGCTCGCGACCTCCGACGAACGCCGCGCCGCTCTGCGCTACCAGCGTGTCTACCCCGATGGCGAGCTGTTCGCCCACGTCACGGGCTACTACTCGTTCTCCCTCGGCGCTACCGGAGTGGAGCGCGAGTACAACGACGCGCTGGCAGGTCGCACCACTGCACTCGAGTTCAACCAGCTCAGCTCGTTCCTGACATCGGAGAGCTCCGAGGGAGATGTGCTCCTGACGGTCCGCAAGGACGTGCAGGTCGCCGCGCGCGACGCGCTCGCGGGTCAGGCCGGGTCGGTGGTCGCCCTGGATCCCCGCGACGGCTCCATCCTCGCCATGTACTCGAACCCGAGCTTCGATCCCAACGTGTTGAGCGACAACGACACCTCGCATGCCAACGATGCAAAAGGGCTCTACGAGCTGGTGGAGGGCAAGCCCCTTCTCGCGCACTCCTTCCAGGAGCGCTACTTCCCGGGATCGACCTTCAAGGTGGTGACGGCCACGGCCGGGCTGAGCTCTGGCACCGTCACACCACAGGAGCCGGCCTATCCAGCGGTCAGCGGGTACAAGCCACCGCTCACCACCAAGGAGATCGCGAACTTCGGCGGGTCGACCTGTGGCGGAACGCTGTTCGTGGTGCTCGCCAAGTCGTGCAACTCGGCGTTCGCCCAGATGGCGGTCGAGCAGGTCGGAGCGGACGACATGATCGCGACCGCCGAGGCGTTCGGATTCAACTCCAAACCACCCATCGATCTGCCGAACCCCGCGGAGTCGGTGTTCCCGGAGGACTTCGGGGCGGTCGTGAGCAGGCCCGACGGCAAGGCCCCGGTGAACGAGAACGCGCCGGCGCTGGCCCAGAGCGGCATCGGCCAGAACGACGTCACGGCGACGCCGCTGCAGATGGCCCTGGTCGCCGCCGGGATCGCCAACGAGGGCGAGGTGATGACGCCGCACGTGCTGGGGAGCGTGCGCGCCCGCGACGGTGAGGTGGTCGAGTCCTACGAGCCGTCGGTGTGGACCGTTGCGGCCGACGCATCGGTCGCGACGACCATGCACGAGGCGATGGTCGGCGTGGTAACAGACGGCACCGCCGCGGTCATGCAGATCCCGGGCGTCGAGGTGGGGGCCAAGACCGGAACCGCGCAGTTGGGCACCGAGCCCGCGACCTCGCACGCCTGGATGATCGCGTTCGGCGGTCCGCCCGACGGCGAACCCACGGTCGCGGTGGCGGTCGTGGTGATCAACGTGGACGGCTCGAGCAACGCGACCGGCGGTCGGGTCGCCGGTCCGGTGGCCAGGGCGGTGCTCGGTTCGGCGCTGGGGGCCGGTGGATGACGGGAGGGTCCGTGATGACGAGCCACGAGGTGTCTGCTGATGATCCGAGCGGGCAATCTACTGTGGTGGCCCGATGAGCGATCAGGACCTGCGCGTCCTCGGAGGGCGCTACGAGATCCATCGGCGTCTGGCGCGCGGTGGCATGGCTCAGGTGTACCTGGCCAGGGACCGCAGCCTCGACCGTCCGGTGGCGATCAAGGAGTTGGTCCCGGAGTTCGCGACCGACCCGTCGTTCGTGGAGCGGTTCCGCCGCGAGGCCCAGGCGGCGGCGAACCTCGCCCATCCCAACATCGTCGGGGTGTACGACTGGGGAACCCAGGACGGCACCTACTTCATCGTGATGGAGTACGTCGACGGGCCGTCGCTTTCGCAGGTGATCCGCCGCGATGGTCCGCTGCACCCCCGACGGGCGGCCGAGTTGACCAGCGAGGTGGCCGGCGCGCTCGGGTTCGCACACTCGCGGGGCGTGGTGCATCGTGACGTGAAGCCCGGCAACGTGCTGCTGACCGGCAGCGGCCAGTCGAAGGTGACCGACTTCGGCATCGCGCGGGCGCTGTCCTCACCGGAGGAGAACCTCACCCAGGCGGGTTCGGTCATGGGCACAGCCACCTACTTCTCGCCCGAACAGGCTCAGGGCCTGTCGGTCGATCCCCGATCCGACCTCTACTCGCTCGGCGTGGTGCTCTACGAGATGGTCACGGGCAGGCCACCTTTCACCGGGGACAGCCCGCTGGCGATCGCCTACAAGCACGTCCAGGACCGCCCTGCGCCTCCGAGCTCGGTCATAGGCGACCTTCCACGTGGCATCGACGCCATCATCATGAAGCTCCTCGCCAAGCGGCCCGATGACCGCTACGCATCGGCCGAGGAGCTGCGCGTCGACCTTCGGCGTTTCCTCGCGGGCGAGACGACCAACGCCGAGCGAGCGTTGATGGCGGCGGCCGGAGCTGCCGGAGTGGCTGCAACAGGAGCGACAGGGATGGCGGCCACCGCTGTGCAGCCGAGCGTGGCCGGTGTCGTGCCCGACGAGCCCGAACCCGAGGGCCGCTCCAGGACCGGCTGGTTCCTGGCGGGGATGGTCGTCCTGTTGGCGCTCGTTGCCGGCGGGTTGTTCTGGTGGGCGAACGGCCTCGACGGAAATGTCACGGTGCCGGACCTGATCGGCGAGACCCGTGAGGAAGCCGAGCGCCTGCTCACCGAACGCGGACTCGTCGCGGATGTGACCGAGGAACCCAACGACAAGGTCGACGCCGGGCGGGTGTCCGCCCAGGACCCCGAGGAGGGCACCGAGCTATCCGAGGGCGACCCGGTGAAGCTGACCGTGAGCACCGGGCCGGCGACCAAGGAGGTACCGGGTGTGGTTGGTCGGCCGGAGGACGAGGCACGCTTCGTCCTCGCATCCGAGGGATTCGAGGTGAGGGTCGAGAACACCGAGGATCCCGATGCCGACTCGGGCACTGTCGTGTCCCAGGACCCCGCAGGTGGCACCGACGCACCCGAGGGCTCGCCTGTGACCATCGTCGTGTCGGTGGGCCCTGGTGAGGAGGTCGTGCCGGACGTGACCGGGCAGAGTCTCGAGTCCGCCCGCAGCGAGCTGCAGGCCGCCGGCTTCCGCCTCGGTGGTCCCGAGGAGGAACCGAGCGGGTCGGTGACCGAGGGTCTGGTGACGCGCACCGAACCTGCAGGCGGCTCGACGGTCGAGCGCAACTCGACGGTGACGGTGTTCCTCTCGAGTGGGGCGGAGCAGGTGGCGGTGCCCGACGTGACGAACCAGTCCGAGTCGAACGCCACTGCGACGCTTCGCGGCAGCGGCTTCGAGGTCAGGGTGCGGACCGAGACGGTCTCAACGGGCGATCCCACGGGCAGGGTGCTCTCACAGGACCCGGCGGGTGGCTCCGAGAGCGACAAGGGGTCGACGGTGAC
>CAYVYG010000282.1:0-4772 GCA_964454385.1 uncultured Microthrixaceae bacterium | reverse complement strand
TCGAGATGCTGGAAGGTCGCGACCACTGGTGGGCCGATGCGGTCGAAGCGGCGCGCGGTGCGCTGGGAACCGGATGCCCCGCGGAGCCCTTCGATTCCGAGCACCTGCTCTACCTGTTGTACACCTCGGGAACCACGGCGAAGCCCAAGGGCATCATGCACACCACCGCCGGGTACCTGACACAGGTGGCATGGAGCCACAAGGCGGTGTTCGATCTCCGTGCAGAGACCGATGTCTACTGGTGCGCGGCGGACGTCGGCTGGGTGACCGGCCACAGCTACATCGTCTACGGGCCACTCGCGAACGGGGCCACCTCGGTGCTCTACGAGGGGACCCCCGACACCCCCCGCGAGGAGAACCGCCACGGCGACCAGGCCGATTGGGACAAGGACCGGCTCTGGGAGATCATCGAGCGCTACGGGGTCACCCAGCTCTACACCGCCCCGACCGCCATCCGCACGTTCATGAAATGGGGGGCGGAGTGGCCCGCACGTCACGACATGTCATCGCTGCGGATCCTCGGTTCGGTGGGCGAGCCGATCAACCCCGAGGCATGGATGTGGTACCGGGAGCACATCGGCGGCGGGCGCTGTCCGGTGGTCGACACCTGGTGGCAGACCGAGACCGGCGCGATCATGGTCTCCCCGCTCCCGGCTCTCACCACGACCAAGCCCGGTTCCGCGTGCAGACCGCTACCGGGCATCGGGGCCGAGCTCGTCGATGACCGCGGCAACGTCGTCGAACACGGTGGGGGCTACCTGACCCTGACCCGTCCCTGGCCGGCGATGCTGCGCGGGATCTGGGGTGACCCGCAGCGATACCGCGACACCTACTGGTCGCGTTTCGAGGGTCGCTACTTCGCGGGCGATGGCGCCAAGATCGATGAGGACGGCTACATCTGGGTGCTGGGTCGGGTCGACGACGTCATGAACATCTCGGGGCACCGCATCTCCACCGCCGAGGTGGAATCCGCGCTGGTGGACCATCCCGCGGTGGCGGAGGCGGCGGTGGTCGGCGCGACCGACGCGACCACCGGCCAGGCGATCGTCGGCTATGTGATCCTGCGTGGCGGCAACAACGCTACCGAGGATCTGCGAGAGGAGATCCGCCAGCACGTGGCGGTGAAGCTGGGAGGCATCTCGCGGCCCCGCGCGGTGGTGATAGTGCCCGACCTCCCGAAGACCCGCTCCGGAAAGATCATGCGCCGTTTGCTGCGCGACGTGGTCGAAGGGCGTGCGCTGGGTGACACCACGACCCTTGCCGACGAGACCGTCGTGGAGGCGATCCGCGCGCGGGCCGGGGAAGCCGCCGATGAGGACTGATCCACCGAATCGACCGACATGATCTGGTGGGTCGTCGGTGGCGTAGCCGTCGCGCTGTTGGTTCTCGTCGCCCACGACAGCCTGCAGACCAGGCGGGCAGTGCTTCGGAACTTCCCGGTCGTCGGGCATTTCCGGTACCTGCTCGAGAGCATCGGCCCGGAGCTGCGCCAGTACATAGTCACGTCCAACGACGAGGAACGCCCTTTCAGTCGTGACGAGCGCCGCTGGATCTACGCATCGTCGAAGGCGCAGAACAACACCTTCGGCTTCGGCACCGACAACGCGATCGACCGCAGCGACGGCTACATCGTGATCCGCCAGAGCGCCTTTCCCTTGGAGGCGTTGCCGGGTGAGCCCGAGACCGCCTCGGTCGACTTCGCGGTGCCGTGCGCGAAGGTGCTGGGTGCCGCTCACGGCCGGCGCGGGGCGTTCCGGCCGCGTTCGATCGTGAACATCTCGGCGATGAGCTACGGGTCGTTGTCGGGCAACGCGGTAGAGGCTCTCAACCTGGGTGCCGCGATCGCGGGTTGCCTGCACAACACCGGCGAAGGCGGTCTGTCTGACCACCATCTCCAGGGTGGTGAGCTGGTGATGCAGATCGGCACCGCGTACTTCGGTTGTCGGGATGACTCCGGCGCGTTCTCGATGGAGCGGCTGCTCGAGGCCGTCGAGCGGGGTCCGGTCCGGGCGCTGGAGATCAAGTTGTCACAGGGAGCCAAACCCGGCCTCGGGGGATTGTTGCCCGCAGCGAAGGTCACTCCGGGCATCGCCGCGGCCCGGGGGGTGACACCCGGGGTGGACTGCCGGTCCCCGAGCGCTCACAGCGCGTTCAGCGATGTCGGCTCGCTGATCGAGTTCGTCGAGCGGCTCGCTGACGCCACCGGGTTGCCGGTCGGGGTCAAGTCCGCTGTAGGTGAGTTGGACTTCTTCGCGCAGCTCGCAAAGCTGATGGCATCCTCGGGCGGTGGCCCGGATTTCATCACGATCGACGGAGGGGAAGGCGGAACCGGTGCGGCGCCGCTGGTGTTCGCGGATCACGTGTCGCTGCCGTTCATGCACGCGTTCCCGACGGTCTACCGCGAGTTCTGCGAGGCCCAGCTGACAGATGGGGTCATGTTCATCGGGTCCGGTCGACTGGGTCTGCCCGAGAGGGGCCTGGCTGCCATGGCGCTCGGGTGCGACATGATCAACGTCGGTCGCGAGTCGATGCTCTCGGTGGGCTGCATCCAGGCCCAGCGTTGCCACACCGGCAACTGCCCGACGGGGGTCACCACGCATCGACCACGCCGTGAGCGTGGTCTCGTGGTGAGAGACAAGGCCCCCAAGGCAGCGCGGTACGTCGCCACGCTGCGCCAGGAGCTGTTGCGACTGGCGAGGGCGTGTGGAGTGCCGCACCCGGGATGGGTGGACACGACCCGGATCGCCTTGATCGACAGCGACGGTGGGTTTCGTGACCTCGCGGCGCTCGTCGGCTATCCCGAAGGTGAGCGGGGCTGTCCGCCCGATGGCGCTTTCGAGGACCTGGCCAGCGTCTGGCCGCCCATGGTCCGAGCCGGCTCGGAACCGCTCCCGGGCGCTGGGTAGTCTCGCCGGGTGCCAGGTTGGGACCACACATTCGAGAACTGGCTGTGGCGTTCGGAGTCCCCGCAACCCGAGCGTGACGGCGATCGACCGGCGGTCGTGTTCGACATGGACGGCGTGCTCTCGGACGCCAGCCGTCGCCAGCACTTCCTCGAAGCGCCGCGTCGTGACTGGGAGTCGTTCTTCGCGGCCTGCGGTGACGACGAGTTGATAGATGAAGTTGCCCGCCTCTTGGATGTGATCGACGACGAGCACGACATCGTGTTGCTGACCGCACGGCCGATCCGGGTGATGCCACAGACGCTCGTATGGCTGGACCGGTACAGCCTTCGCTGGGACCTGCTCATCATGCGCGACTTCGGTGACTACAGCGCCTCACCGACCTTCAAGCGCAAGAGCCTCCACGAGTTGCGCTCCCGCAGCTTCGATCTGCGGCTCGGCTTCGAGGACGATCCGCGGAATGTGGCGATGTTCCACGACGAGGGTGTGCCGTGCGTGTACATCCACTCGGGTTACTACGGCAACTGAGCCGTTCCACAGAGCCCCGCGGTACCGAGCCCGAATCGATGGTGAACTGTTGCATCATCTCGGGGCGGGACCTCGCCGGCCTTCCGGCGATCGATCGCGGGTTCATCGGAGGACCTCAAACCGTGTCAACGCTCAACAACGTCAAGACCGCCGCTCTGCTGGCAGGCCTCGGTGCGCTGTGCATGTTCATCGGATCTTTCTGGGGACGCCAGGGGGTGGTGATCGGGCTCCTGATCGGCCTCGCGATGGCGGGCGGGTCCTATTGGTTCAGCGACCGCCTGGCGATCCGTTCCGCGCATGCGGTCGAGGTGACAGCGCAGCGGATGCCCCAGTACCACGCGATCGTGGCGGAACTGGCCCAACGAGCGTCGATCCCGATGCCCCGGCTGTACGTGTCGCCCCAACCGCAGCCGAACGCTTTCGCCACCGGGCGCAACCCCGACAACGCAGCCGTGTGTGTGACCGAGGGGCTCCTGCGGACCCTGGGCTGGGAGGAGATCCAGGGTGTGATCGCGCACGAGCTGAGCCATGTGCGCAACCGTGACATCCTCATCGGGTCCGTGGCGGCCGCCATCGCGATGGGGATCACCTTCGTGGCGTCGATGGCCCGCTGGGCGTTCATCTTCGGAGGAGGCCAGGGTGGTGGCAACAACCGTGACAACCCGTTCGCGTCGCTGTTGATGCTGATCCTGGCGCCGATTGCGGCGGGGCTCATCCAGATGGCGATCTCGCGCAGTCGTGAGTACGAAGCCGACGCGTCAGCCGCCAGGTTGCTCGGCACCGGCGAACCGCTCGCCAGGGCACTCGAGCGCCTCGAGATGGGGGCGTCCTCGATCCCGAGCGACGTCAACCCCGCCGAGGCCTCCGCCTACATCGTCAACCCGCTGCGGGGCCGCAACGTGACCCAGTGGTTCTCGACCCACCCGCCCGTCGCAGAGCGCATCGCCCGGCTCCGCAGCAACGCCTGGGCCTGAGCCTCCCCCGGCGAACTACCGCCCCCGGCGAACTGTCCGCTGTGGCACCACACATGCGGGTGTGTGCCCGGACAGTTCGCTGGTGCGGGCCGGTAGACACCGAACTGTCCGGTGAGAGACCACACCGGCGTATGCCACGCCGGACAGTTCGTGGGGTGTCTGTGGCGTTCAGTCCCGGAAGTTGCCGAACTGCAAAGGGATCCCGAAGTCGTGCTCCTTGCATGCGGCTATCACGTCCTGGAGGGCATCGCGCTTCTTGGCGGTGACCCGGATCTGCTCACCCTGGGTCTGTGACTGAACACCCTTGGGACCTTCGGCCTTGATGAACTTGTTGATCTCCCTGGCCTTCTCGGATCCGATACCCGCC
>CAYVYG010000281.1:0-4781 GCA_964454385.1 uncultured Microthrixaceae bacterium | reverse complement strand
GGATCTTCACCGGCACCGCCGTGATGGCGCTCACCGGGTCGCTGCTCTCACAGCGCCTGCCCGGTGGAACCGCCGAGTTCGTCGGGTCGGGAGCCCTCTTCGGCGCGGTGATCACCGCGGCGGCGCTGGGTGCCGCTCTGCTCAGCGCCTCGCGGTTCTTTCCCAGATGGATCCCCCTCGCGTTGGGTTGGGCGTTGGTCGCGTGGTCGATCGCAGCGCTGGCGGGCCGCGCACCCGTGGCACCGACCACCTTCGCGGGCGACTTGTTGTTCTGGCCGATGCGCGAGGGACTTCCCGGTGTGGCCTGGCTGGTGTTGGCCGTGGTTCTGGTGGTGGCGGGCGTCTCGTTGATCGGCGGGCTCTCGATCGAGGCCGCCCGACGACGGACGCAGTTGGTCGGCCAGCTCCGGTTCGCGGTGACCCAACAGGACCTGCGTTCGGTCGTGTTGTTGCGCCGCCAGCTCGCCTCGGAGGTACCGCGCAGAAGGCGGTGGTTCCCGGTGCCCCACCGTCTCGGACGAAGGACGCCGGTGCTCGTGCGCGACCTGCAGAGCATCAGCCACTGGCCGCTGGTGCGCATCGCCCGGGTGTTCGGGCTCGTCATCGGCGCCGCGCTCGCGACCCGTGCGATGTTCTCGGGAACCACGCCTCTGATCGTCGTGGCCGGTGTCGCGGCGTTCGTGGCCGCAACCGACGCCACCGAGGGCCTGTCCCAGGAGGTCGACCACCCGACGTTGCTCGAATCGCTCCCCCAGGACCCCGGCGCGATCATGCTGGCCCACCTGGCCGCGCCGGTGATCGTCATGGTCCTCACGGGGCTGGTCGGCGTAGCGGTCACCTACGTGTTCGCGCCCGACATCGAGGTGGTTCAGGTCGGGCTCATCACGGTGCTCACCGCCTCGTTGACCGCGGTCGCCGGCTCGGTGGTGTCGACGGTGTCACAGGTCGACACCGGGGTCGGCAACGACGTGTTGATGACCCCCGAGGTCGCCGGACCACGACTGGTGATCCGCACTGCCTGGCCACCGCTGCTCGCGACCGCTGGTTTCCTGCCGGCGCTGGTCGCGGCCAACATCGGCTCAGGTCAGGACCCGAGCGCGGCGGCTGCGACGACGGCGATCCCGGTTCTGGCACTCGTCGCGATCGTGGGCGGCTGGGTCCGTTTCCGCTCCCAGATCCACGCCGCGATGGCCGAGTCGATGCCGGGATGAACCCAGGGACCCAGGGAACGCAGGGAGCACAGCCAGCACAGCCGGTACAGGGAGTGCACAGGTGAACAGATGAGCAAACGACGCAAGAGCCGCACCAACCGCCCCAAGGCGCCGGTGATCCCCGAGGTGAGCACCGACGGCCTCTCGAAGTCCTACGGCGACGTGACCGCGCTCGGCGAGATCGACCTCGAGATCCCCTCCGGGCAGGCGGTGGTGCTGGTCGGACACAACGGTTCGGGAAAGTCGACCCTGCTGGGGCTCATAGCCGGCACCATGGAACCGACCGACGGCGAGGTGCGCATCGCCGGCTCCGAGCCCGACTCGGTGAAGGCCCGGACACGGCGTTCGTGGTTGCCCGACAATCCCGTGCTCTATGACGACCTGACCGTGGACGAGCACCTCCGCTACATCTCGCGCCTGCACGGCGGGACCGGCGACGAAGCCCGCATCGACGAGCTGTTGGAACGCCTGGAGCTCGCCGAGCGCCGCGACGACCTACCGTCGCAGTTCAGCCGGGGTCTGCGTCAGAAGACCGCCATCGCAGTGGCGCTGTGCCGGCCCTTCTCGCTGCTGTTGGTCGACGAGCCCTTCGTGGGCCTCGACGCCCAGGGCCGCATGACGATGCTCGACCTCTTGAGCGAGGCCGCCGATGAGGGCGCCACGCTGATAGTCGCGACCCACGACCCCGAGGTGATCTCGAGGTTCGATCGTGGCCTGTTGATGTCGAACGGCGAACTGATCGAGGACTGCCCTGCCTCCGAGCTCCGCTCCCACATGGCGGCTGATCCACCCGGTTGAGGATCGCTGCTGGGAAACAGGGGTCGTCGTCAGCGTCCGTAGCAGTCGACCGATCCTGCTCGCTTGGCGACCGGCACCATCGTTCCGTCTGGCAGGAGCCGATCCGTGCGGGGCCAACTGTCGCGCAGCCCCGTGGCGAACTCGGTAGCGGAGCTCTCGCCGGAGAACTCCAGCGCGGCGATCAACGCCTCGGAAAGAGCTGCGAAGAACTCATCGGACTCGGGCGGCGAGATGTCGTAGCCGCGCCGGTCGGCCTGGTCGATCGAGTACCTCGCGAGCTGCAGGAAGATGTGGCCCAGGTGCTCGAGCTCGTCTGCTGGCATGTCGACCCGCAGCGACAGGCTGGGCCCCAGTGCGGCCTGGGTCTCCCATTCGTCGAGATGGCCCTCGATCACGGCTTCGGTCTCCGGCGGCAGGAAAACTTCCTTGGCTGTTCGGGCTTCGGCGACCACCTGCCTGGCGAAACCGATCCAGGCGATCGCGCTGGACGAGGGCACCTCGCACAACCGGAACTGCACCATGGATCCCAATGCTAGGCACTCACCGCCCGCTTCCGGGCAACCCGGGGACCGTGACACCTGGCATGAGCCGCCGCACCCATGGGACGCCGGGTCGGCGCTGGTGGGGTCGGCACCGGCGGGCTCACCACGGGTCCGCGGTCAACAGGCTGCGGAAGACCGACAACACGAGATGCTCCGCGGTTCGGCGGTCCAGATCGCCACCACCCCAGCCGTCCGCCGCCCCGATGAACGCCCCGAGCAGCACCGGCGCTATCGACTTCGCACGTCGCGGCGGCATGGAGAACAGCTGCTCGAGTGCCCTGACGACGAACTCGACGCCTTCGCGCTGGCGGGCCTCGTCGGGTCCGGCGACGATCGCTCCGGGACCGGTCAGCACCCCCAGCAGGTCACTCGAGTTCTCCACCGCATCGAAGAAACCCTTGACCACCGCTGCCGAGCGGTTCCCGACCGGCGCCGCGCTCCCGGCGGCCCACAGGCTCCGCGCGACCCGGGCGTTCTCGCGGTTGCGCAGAGCGAGCAGAACGTCATTGGAGTTCTCGAAGTGCGAATAGGGAAGGGCCTTGGACACTCCGGCCCATTCGGCGAGTCGCTCCATGGTGACCGCCTGCGCACCCTTGGTGATCAGCAGTTCCGCTGCCACATCCAACAGCTGTGCCCGGCGCTGCGCCTTCGACATCCTGGGCGCACGCATCCTCGGGTGCGTCGCCTCGTCCCGATAGCGGTCATGATGCGTGGTTCGGCCGTTGGTCACAGTGGGCTGCAGATGCGGGCCGGTCCGCCCGGGCGCGCCGATCGAGGCTGCGCCATTGGGACGCGCGTCATTGGCATCGTTCGTCCCGGACCCCGTCGTTCGAGTCTGAGCGTTTCGGTCTGTCATGGCTCTGTGGTCGATCGACCGCTCGCCGGCCCTGATGGTCAGGCCTGCGGATGCCCGCAACATACCGCGCGCAGGCACTGCCATGTCGGGAAAGTGAACCCAGCTCGGAAACCGATGCGAAGACCGCGACCGACCGAGCCCGGTGGGCCTCAGTCCCCGGCGACTCCCCAGTGCTCCCGCAGTATCTCGACCAGATGCGATTGCGGACCACCCTCGGCTTCCAGCGCGGCGAGCACCTGGTTGACCACCGCGTAGTGGAACTCGTCGGCCCCTGGTGGCCTGAGCTCGATCGAACCGGTCTCGTGTGCGCGCTCGACGGCGAGACCGGTCTCGTAGAGCGCGTTGATCAGATAGCCGACCTCGTCGTCGGAGCGGTCCGAGACCCAGTGGAACGGACGTTCTGACCGACCTGTTGACAGACCGTCCGACCGACCGTCCGTCGGTCCGCCGGCAGGCTCACCGTCGAGCTCTGATCGCCACGTGGCCACCAGCTCCGCGAAGGTGTCGAGCACCTCGGGAGGGGCCCGGTCGGCGCCTATCTGGCGCAGGTCCGCGATGACTGTCTCCGCGTAGTCGAGCCAGGCCTGCGCGCTGTCCCGGGACACGGGGCCGATCTCGACTCGCACATGACCATTGAACCACTTGTGGGCGCCCGATGGGTCGCCGATCCACGTGCCGGCGCGCTCCTCGGCAACCCTCCGCTACCAGCCGACGTCCCGCGAGCTTCGCGACCTCGGGCGACCGGCGGCGACACCAGCCGACTGGAGCCCAGTTCTGCAGTCACACAGCGACCATATGACGCCACGCGACTCCGGAAACCCGCTCAAGTCACCCAGCGCACCGGAGATACCCACACGAGCCACACCGCGCAACCGATGACACCGGCCCGCACCCGCTCGGCAGCGTTCCCGATGGGGCTCAGGGGACCTCGGGCCGGTTCCTCTCGATGATCGCCGCGAGGTCCAGGCCTGGGGGCAGGGTCCCGAAGGCCCGGCCTCCGTCACCGTCGAGCCGCGACGCGCAGAACGCATCGGCGACCTCGGGGGGTCCGTGGCGCACCAGCAGCGAGCCCTGCATCGCGAGCGCCATCGACTCGACCACCGACCGGGCACGGCTCTCGATGTCATCGGTGTCACCCAGTTCCTTGCGCACCCCCGCGATCGCCGCATCGAGGCGCCGGTCGGCACCCGCGGCCAGGTCGAGCTCGATCATGAACGCCTCGACCGACTCGGGCGAGCGCAGCATCGCGCGCAGCGCATCGAGGCACATCACGTTGCCCGAACCCTCCCACACCCCGTTGACGGGACTCTGGCGGAAGATCCGTGGCATCTCGGAGTCCTCCACGTAGCCGAGTCCACCCAGGCACTCGAGCGA
>CAYVYG010000280.1:0-4792 GCA_964454385.1 uncultured Microthrixaceae bacterium | reverse complement strand
CGAGCCGGATGTCCTTGCCGGTGACCGGGTCGACGTGGTGATCCTGCTGAACGCCATCTACAACGAGGAAATCCGTGAACAGCTCGACATACTGAGTCCCGGAACGGAACTGGTGGTGGCATGAGCGAGGCGAGTCGACAACACGGCATGGAGTTGCACGACGAGAACCCGGTGACCGGTGGCCCCTGCCGGTTCTGCGGCGCTGAGCTGGCGACCCAGTTCGTCGACCTGGGGATGTCGCCACTGTGCGAGACCTTCCTCAGCCGGGACGAGCTCAACGCTATGGAACCCTTCTACCCGCTGCGGGTCTGGGTGTGTGGGGAGTGCTTCCTGGTGCAGCTCCAGGAGTACGTCTCACCCGAGGACATATTCCGGGAGTACGCCTACTTCTCCAGCTATTCGGACGCCTGGCTGGCGCACGCCTCCGACTACGCGGACGCGATGGTGGAGCGGTTCGCGCTCGACGGCTCGTCGCTAGCGGTCGAGCTGGCATCCAATGACGGGTATCTGTTGCAGTACTTCGTGGGCCACGGCATACCGGTTCTGGGCATCGAGCCGGCCCGCAACGTCGCGAAGGATGCCGAGGCCCGCGGTGTGCCCACTCGCACCGAGTTCTTCACCGCTCCCTATGCGCGTGAGCTGACCGCCGAGGGGCTGAGCGCGGACCTGATGACGGCCAACAACGTCCTCGCCCAGGTGCCTGATGTGAACTCCTTCGTAGAGGGCATCGCGGAGCTGTTGGCGCCCGAGGGCGTGGTCACCATCGAGTTCCCGCACCTGATGCAGCTGATCGCGCAGAACCAGTTCGACACCATCTACCACGAGCACTTCTCCTACTTCTCCCTTCTCACCACCGAGAAGATCCTCGGTGCCCACGGTCTGCGTGTGTTCGACGTCGACGAGCTCTGGACCCACGGGGGATCACTGAGGGTCTACGGATGCCTCGACGCGGCTGCACATGAGCGGACCGCAGCGGTGACCAGGCTGCGCGAGCGTGAGGCCGCAGCCGGACTCGGCGATCTCCCGGCGTACTCGAGGTTCGAGGAGCAGGTGCGTGAGACCAAGCGCGCGCTACTCGAGTTCCTGATCACGCAGAAGCGAGCAGGCAAGCGGATCGTCGGCTACGGCGCTCCCGGCAAGGGGAACACCCTGTTGAACTACTGCGGCATCCGCGAGGATCTGCTGGAGTTCACAGTCGACCGCAACCCCTACAAGCACGGGCGGTTTCTCCCGGGGACCCACATCCCGGTGCATCCGCCCGAAGCCCTCGACGAGGCGAAGCCGGACCTGGTCATGATCCTCCCTTGGAACCTGCGCGAGGAGATCTCCACCCAGCTGGCACACATCCGTGAGTGGGGAGGCCGGTTCGTGGTACCGATACCGACAGTCGAGGTCTTCTGAGGTGTTGCGCTTCGAACAGGAGACCTGGCTGTGAAGGTCGTGCTGTTCTGCGGCGGCAAGGGCATGCGGATGCGTGAGTTCTCCGAATCGATCCCCAAGCCGATGGTTCCGATCGGGACCAGGCCCGTGCTGTGGCACCTGATGCGCTACTACGCGCACTTCGGTCACAACGATTTCGTCATCTGCCTGGGCTACATGGGCAACGTGATAAAGGAGTACTTCCTCGAGTACAAGGAATGGGTCTCGAACGACTTCGTCCTCACAGAGGGCGGCACGAAGGTGGAGCTGCTCGGCAGCGACACCGACGACTGGCGGATGACCTTCGTCGATACCGGCATCGATGCGAACATAGGCCAACGCCTCTGGGCAGTTCGCGAGCACCTCGAGGGCGAGGAGATGTTCCTCGCGAACTACGCGGACGGATTGAGCGACGCCCCGTTGCCGGAGATGATCGGCGACCTCCGCCGCCAGAACAAGGTCGCATCGTTCCTGTGCATCCAGCCGTCGCAGACCTTCCACGTGGTCGACTTCGACGAAACCGGTGTGGTTCGGGCGTTGACCCCGGTCAGCGAGACCGACATCCGCATCAACGGCGGGTTCTTCGTGTTCGACCGGCGGATCTTCGACTACATGGGCCCCGGTGAGGAGCTGGTGCACGAGCCCTTCACGCGCCTGATAGCCGACAACGAGCTGGTCGCCTATCGCCACGACGGCTTCTGGGCCGGGATGGACACCTTCAAGGACCGCCAGGAGCTCGACGAGCTCTACACCCAGGGTGGAGCTCACTGGGAGGTCTGGCGCGGCGATCGGTCCGGCGATGCGTGAAGTGCCGTTGCTCCATGGGGCGGGGAGCAAGCCAGTGGTCGTAGCTCTTGGAGCGCACTCCGATGACATCGAGATCGGTTGTGGCGGAACGATCCTGCGCCTGGCCGAGGAACAGCCCACAGCAACGATCCACTGGGTGGTCTTCTCCGCCGACGACGAACGCGAACAGGAGGCGCGCGCCAGCGCAGTCGCGTTCACCGACGGTGTGGCGGATGTCCGGGTGAGCGTGCACCGGTTCCGGGAGAGCTACTTCCCCTACGTCGGCGACGAGCTCAAGGACGCCTTCGAGGACCTGAAGCGTCAGGTGGATCCCGACCTGGTGCTGACCCACTGCCTCGAGGACCGCCACCAGGACCACCGGGCGGTGGCCGAGCTGACCCACAACACCTTCCGTGACCACACGATCCTCGAGTACGAGATCCCCAAGTTCGATGGCGACCTCCAGCCGACAGGCGTGTTCGTGCCGCTGACGCACAACCAGATGAGAGCCAAGAACGAGCTGTTGATGGAGCACTTCGGTTCCCAACGATCACGTAGCTGGTTCGATCCACAGACGTTCGCAGGGCTGGCGCGGATCCGAGGCGTGGAGTGCAACGCTGCGGAGGGATACGCAGAGGGCTTTCGCTGTCGCAAGGCCGTGGTCGGCCTCGGCGCATCCGAGGTCAACAGCGGGGACGAACAGTGACCGGCCGTGAGCGGTCGCAGCATCGGTGCAGGGCGTGTGGATCAGCCATCGCGGAGGTTCTCGACCTGGGACGCACGCCGGTGGCCGACCTGTTGTTGACCGAGGAGCAATTGGGCGATCTCGAACCCACCTTCGACCTGGTGGTCGGGTTCTGCGATCGCTGCGCGTTGCTGCAGCTCATCGACCTGTTGGATCAGGAGGGTCTGTACACCGACGACTATCCCTACTACACCTCCGAGGTCCCGGGCCTGGTGACCCACTTCGGTGACAGCGCCAGGCGGATCCTCGACGAGCGCCGACTGGGGCCCGAGTCTCTTGTGGTCGAGGCTGCATCCAACGACGGCTACATGCTGGCGGTGTTCGCGGCGGCTGGAACCCGGGTCCTGGGGGTCGACCCCGCGCCGGGGCCGGCGAAGGTCGCGGAATCGGTGGGTGTGCCGACGATCGTGGACTTCTTCGGATCCGATGTAGCGGCACGGATCGTCGCCGAGCACGGGCGCAGCGACCTCGTGCTCGGCAACAACGTGTTGAACCTCGTGCCCGATCCGGGTGACTTCGCGACGGCGGTCGACCTGCTCCTCAGCGACGGAGGTGCCGCAGTGCTCGAGGTGCCCTACGTGCTCGACACCCTCGACGCAGGTGCGTACGACAACTTCTTCCACCAGAACAGCTCGTATTTCTCCCTCACGGCGATCGAGCGGCTGTTCGCTCCGCACCAGATGGTCCTGGCGGACGTCGAGCGGGTCGACACCTTCGGTGGTTCGGTACGGGTCACGATTGCGAAGGGCACCGCCCACGGCGCGGCGGCCACCGAGATGCTCGCCGTCGAGAACGAGCGTGGTGTCGGCGACATCGAGCTCTACCGCCGTTTCGCCCAGCGGGCCGAGGCGTCACGTGACGACCTGGTGGGCATGATCACCCAAGTCCGCCGCGAGGGAAAGCGACTCGTTGCCTATGGTGCTGCAGGGGGTATGGCGACCACACTGTTGTCGTTCACCGGAATCGACTCGTCGGTCATCGAGTACGCCGTCGACGCCAATCCCCACAAGCACGGTCGTTACACGCCCGGCAGCCACCTGCTGATCCGTCCGGCAGGGGTCCTCACCGAGGATCGCCCGGACGTGGTACTGCTGCTGGCGTGGAACTACGCAGATGCGGTCCTGGAGGCACAGGCGGCATACCGGGAGGCGGGCGGTCGGTTCTTGATCCCCATACCCGAGCCGAAGCTGATCTAGGGAGCAGACCACATGCGAGTACTCGTGACCGGTTCGACCGGCTACATCGGTTCTGTGCTCACGCCCATGCTCACCGCCGCTGGTCATGACGTCTCGGGTGTGGACCTCGGCCTGTTCACCGACTGCCTGCTCGGCCCCGCGCCCGACGAGGAGGCCCCGACGGAGACCCTCGACGTTCGCGACATGACCGCCGAACACCTGGAGGGCTTCGATGCGGTGGTCCACCTCGCCGCGCTGTCCAACGATCCACTGGGTGACCTGAACCCCGATTTCACCTACGAGATCAACCACCGGGCCTCGGTCCGCCTCGCCGAGCTGGCCAAGCGACAGGGTGTGGAGCGCTATGTGTTCGCCTCCTCATGCTCCCTCTACGGAGCCGGCGAGGGACACCTCGACGAGACAGCGCCGTTCAATCCCCTGACCCCTTATGGCGAGTCGAAGATCCTCACCGAGCGCGACGTCTCGCCGATGGCCGACGACGCCTTCTCCCCGGTGTTCCTCCGCAACGCCACGGCATACGGCGTCTCGCCCAGGCTGCGGGCCGACATCATGGTGAACAACCTCGTCGGCCACGCAGTGACCACCGGGCGAGTCCTGATCAAGAGCGACGGCACACCGTGGCGACCGCTCGTTCACGTCGAGGACA
>CAYVYG010000279.1:0-4813 GCA_964454385.1 uncultured Microthrixaceae bacterium | reverse complement strand
CCCCTCCGCACAGCTCTCACACGTCCGCACCACCTACGGGGACCCCCAGCTCGTGTTGCGGCTCTCACGTCTCCTGGGCGAGGCACGGGTCGTCATCTACCAGCGTCGCGGCAACCCGCTGAGGGCGGTGGCGCGCTTCTTCGTCGAGGTGTTCCCCGCCGCGGTGTGGGTGTCGCGGCGCTACATAGCGGTCGCGTTCGCCTGCTTCGTGCTGCCGGCGATCGCGATGGGCTTCTGGTTGGCGAACGATCCGGCGGTGCTCGACGCCTCGGTTCCTCCCGAGCTCCAACGCTCGATCGCCGAGTCGGAGTTCCGTGACTACTACTCCTCAGAGGCGGCCCAGAGCTTCGCCGGAACGGTCACGGTCAACAACATCTACGTGTCGTTCCTCGCCTTCGCGCTTGGGCTGGTTCCGGTGCTGGGCCCGGTGTTCGTGCTCGGCTACAACGGACTGAACGTGGGCGTGATGGCCGCTGTCATGCACCATGCCGGTGAGGGACCCCAGTTCTGGGGACTGATCACCCCCCACGGCCTGCTGGAGATCACTGCGATCCTGATCGCAGGGGCGGCCGGACTGCGGATCTCATGGGCGATGGTCGCCCCCGGGGACCGCACCCGCGCGTCCGCGCTCGCCGAGGAGGGCCTCCGATCGGTGGTGATCGTGGTGGGGCTGATGATCTGCTTCGTGGTCGCCGGGTTCGTCGAAGCGTTCGTCACCCCGTCGGGGATGCCCACTGCGTTGCGGGTGGGCGTGGGCATCTCGGTGCTGGTCGCCTTCGGCGCGTACGTGGCCCTGTTCGGTCAGCGGGCCGAGCACCTCGGCCTGAGCGGCCTGCTCAACGAGTTGACCCGCGACGAGACCGAGCGTGCCGAAGCACAGGCCACCCGTGGCACCGTGATCACCGCCCGCTGAGGCGCCCGCTGAGGCGCCCGCTGAGGCGCCCGCTGAGGGCATTCTGAATGGCCTCAGCCACCAGATCGGTGGCCCACACCCTTCAGTTCGCCGGAGGTCAGAGACGGCCGGTGGACTTGACCCGCAGGTAGGCATCCGCGAGCTCGACGGCCAGCCGGCCCGGCTCCGCGTCGATGACGATCGCGCCGAGCGAGGTCAACCGAACGGCGCTGCGCCGCCTGGTCTCGAGGGCCCTGACCGCAGCGACCCGGCGGAACGCCTCGTCGTCGTCGCGCGCCGGTTCGGTGGCCCAACGATGCACCGCGGGATCGGTGACCCCGGCGACCACCACCAGGTGGGTCCGGGTGATCAGCGGCATGGCGGGAACGAGCGAGTCGGTCACCGCCTGTTCGAGCAGGTCGCTCAACAGCACCAACATGGCCCGGCGCCGGAAGCGTGCGACCACCTCGGCGAAGGCCCCGCCGTAGTCGGACTCCGAGAGCACCGGCTCGAGCGCGTACATCGACTCGGTGACCCGCGCGAGCTGATCGGTGTGACGTGCGGGAGGGACCACCGAGCGGACCTCCTTGTCGAAGGAGACCAACCCGCAACGGTCACCCAGGCGGGTTGCGACCGCGGTGAGCATCATCGCGGCGTCGATCGCGTGCTCCACCCGTGGGACCCCCGCCACCCGCCCGGCCATCACGCGGCCGTTGTCCAACAACACCAGCACCCGCTGGTTGCGTTCCGCCCGGTAGGTCCGCACGATCGGCTTGCCCACCCTGGCGGTCGCGGTCCAGTCGATGCGACGGAACTCGTCGTCGGGCCCGTACTCGCGCAGTTGTTCGAAGTCGGTGCCGCCACCGAGCCCGGGGGCTGAGCGCATTCCCACATCGAGGATCCGGGCACGGCGGATCTTGAGCTCTGCCTCCTTGGCCGAGCGGAACGGCGGGTGGACCCTCAACTCGGTGCGCAACGGGACCTCGCGCTGGCGGGACCCCATCCCGAGCGGGCCCATGATGCGCACCGCAACCCTGTCCAGCTCGAAGTGGCCGCGTCGCAGCGGTTCGAGCGTCGCGGTCACCGTCACCGTTCCCTCGGGGGGTATCCGCACCCGGAACCGCCGCGCCGACGCGCGCAGCGAAGGCGCGAGCTGGTCGGCCAGCTCCACGCTCAGCTTCCGACGCGACAGCGACCGTACGGTCCAGCGGATCTCCGCGGTTCGTCCGGCCACGACCACTGGCGGGTGGCGGCGCTGCAGCTCGAGGCGACCGGGCGCGGTCCCGATCAGCGAGTCCGCGAACGCGACCAGCAAGACGATCGCGGTCGTGATCCCCGCACCGGCAAAGACGTTGAGCGGCCTGCCGGGATAGGCCAACAGCGCGACCGCAGCGGCCAGCGCGACCGCAGCGGTGCGCCTGGTGGGGACCAGGGGCATACTCAGCGGGGCGCCGGCACCGTTGCCAGCACCGAGTCCAACAGACCATCGGCTGTCACCCCGTCGAGCTCGAGCTCCGGTCTCACCAGCAGGCGGTGGCGCAGCGCCGGCTTCGCGACCGCCTTCACCTCGTCAGGGCTCACGTACCACTTCCGCGACAGCCACGCCCACGCCTTGGCGGCGTGCAGCAGCGCGGTGGCACCCCTCGGCGACACGCCGAGCTCGGTCGAGGGCGACTCCCGGGTCGCCCGGCACAGCGCCACCACGTAGTCGAGCACCGGGCGCTCCACGATCACCTCCGCCACGGCACGCCTGGCCCGCTCCAGCACCGCGGCATCCGCCACCGGGCGCACACCCGCGCCCGCGATGTCATGGGGATCCAGTCCCTCGTTGTGGCGCGCGAGGATGTCGACCTCCTGGTCGTGGCTCGGATAGCCGACCATCAGCTTGAACAGGAAGCGGTCGAGCTGGGCCTCGGGCAACGGATAGGTGCCCTCCTGTTCGATCGGGTTCTCGGTCGCCACCACCACGAACGGCTCGGGCAGGGCGAGCGAGGTGCCCTCGGCGGTCACCTGACGTTCCTCCATCGCCTCGAGCAGCGCCGCCTGGGTCTTCGGCGGGGTCCGGTTGATCTCGTCCGCGAGGAACAGGTTGGTGAACACCGGGCCCTGCCGGAACCGGAACCCGCCGGCGGAATCCGGTGCAAGCACCAGTTGCCCGGTCACGTCCGATGGCATCAGATCAGGGGTGAACTGAACCCTGGCGAAGTCCAGGTCGAGCGCCTGGGCGAGGGCCTTGACCACCAGCGTCTTCGCCACCCCGGGCACCCCTTCGAGCAGCACGTGGCCGCGCACCAACAGCGCGGTGATCAGCCCGGAGACAGTTCCGTGCTGGCCTACGACGACCTTGGCGACCTCGGCCCGTAGCGCATCCATCGCTGCCAGCGCGGCCTCGTCTCGGGACGCCGGCGGGCTGCTGGGGCCCACACCCTCGGATTGACCCTGGGGGCCCAGGTGGTCGGGGGCCCCCTGTGGGCCCATGTACCCAGGGGGCCCTTGAGGGCCCGGGTACTCAGGTGGCGTATCGGACATC
The DNA here is from genome assembly GCA_964454385.1 of uncultured Microthrixaceae bacterium. Classification (GTDB taxonomy): domain Bacteria; phylum Actinomycetota; class Acidimicrobiia; order Acidimicrobiales; family Microtrichaceae; genus JAMLGJ01. The sequence continues at coordinate 1,391 of CAYVYG010000279.1, read as the reverse complement.
GAGCACCTCCGAACGAAGCTCGTCGAGATCTCTTGAGAGGGCAACGAGGCCCTCGGCGTCGGGCGGGTCGCCGCCGAACAACACCGCGCGGACCACCTCGGGCCCGCGCCCGCTGCGCGCCGCGACCGCCGCCACCAGCGCCTCGGGTCCCGCCTCGCGTGGGATCCCGAGCGCGGAGGCGAGCTCACGGCACTGTCGCTCGCGCAGTGCCTGCGCGGATCGGGCGACGCTCCCGTTGCGGCGCAGCAGGCCTCCGACTGCCTCGACGAGCTCGGACCCTGCGACCTCCACGGGCATCTCCTCGCGCACCGGGCGCCCGAGGCGCCGGCCCCGCCACCAGGCGTAGATCAAGAACGCTCCGCCGGCCTGGACGAGCGCCAGCTTCACGTTGAACGGCATCAACGCCAGCGGGTTGCGGGTACCGTCGGGGGAGGCGTCCGGAGAGGGCACCGCATCCACGAAGGTGACGGGCGACCCACCCAGCAGCGCGACCGCCATCGGCCCCTTGTCGAGAGGCTGGCCGCCCTGTTCCTTATCTGGCTGCAACCTGGCGTTGGCCCACAGGTACGGCGATGCCAGCTCCACGATCCGTCCTGCGCCGAGGCGGCGTTCGGAGACCAGCGCCTCGGCACCGTCGAACCCGAGTTGTTCAGTGAAGCAGTAGCCGGTGCCATCACCGGAGTCCGCCGCGATCTCGACAGCCCCGAAGCCGAGGTGGTCGAGCGCCACGAGACCCTCGAGCTCGGGGATCGTGCACAACCCCGCACCGACCGGCTGCGCAGGTGTCCTGGTGAGCGTCTTGTCGTCGATCACGACGAAGGAGTCCCCTCCCGCGAGGACCACCGTGGCACCCTCGGATGCGTAGGACTCCAACCGGTCGAGCTGAGAGGCGGTGAGGCGCTGGGCGATCGGTACCACCACTGACCGGCCTCTGGGTTGGGGCGTCAGCGATTCCAGGTCCGCACCGCTGATCGAGTCCACCTCGGATCCCGCGTCACGCAACAGGATCGACACCGCCCGGTAGCCATCCGGGGTCGACGAGGACACCTCGAACGGCGGCGACGCGCCTCCCGAGGACAGCCACAGCACCGCGACCGCGATCACCACGAGGACCGCGACCCCGCCCCACAGCGCGCCGGGGCGGCTCATGGCGCCACCTCCACCCGGCCGGGCGCAGCCACGGGCGCGGTGTCGATCCGTCGGGCCACTCCCGCGGCGAGCACCTGGTCAGCGAGCTCACGGAAGCGCTCGCTGTCGGAACGGCCGGTCGGGACATCGGCGTACCACGGGAGCTCGAACAACAGAGCCGCAGCGCCGAAGTCCTCCACCGCGCCAGGTGTGGTGGCCTCCAGGTCGAAGAGCAGCTCCCCGGTGGTCCGCCCGGGTAGATC
>CAYVYG010000278.1:0-4826 GCA_964454385.1 uncultured Microthrixaceae bacterium | reverse complement strand
CCAGTCCCTCACCGACGACATGATCGAGCTGTTCGCTGCCGACGTGGGAGCGGAGATCGATCTCGTCGATCCCGGCCAGGAACAGGAGGTCGAGCTCCAGAAGGTCCTCGACCTGCCCGAGGAGGAGGACGCCTCGGACCAGCCGGCCCGGCCCCCGGTCATCACCGTGATGGGCCACGTCGACCACGGCAAGACCAAGCTGCTCGACTACATCCGCGAAGCGAACGTGGTGGCGGGCGAAGCCGGTGGGATCACCCAGCACATCGGTGCCTACCAGGTGGTCAAGAACGACCAGCGGTTGACCTTCATCGACACGCCCGGCCACGCAGCGTTCACCGCGATGCGCGCCAGGGGAGCCGAGGCGACCGACATCGTGATCCTGGTGGTCGCGGCCGACGACGGCGTGATGCCCCAGACCGAGGAGGCGATCGCCCACGCGAAGGCCGCCGAGGTGCCGATCGTGGTCGCGATCAACAAGATCGACCGTGAGAACGCGGATCCGAACCGGGTGATGCAGCAGCTCTCCGAGCACGACTTGGTGCCCGAGACCTGGGGTGGCGACACGATAACCGTGGAGGTCTCAGCACTGGAGGGCACCGGCGTCGACGAGCTGTTGGACCAGCTCCTGTTGGTGGCCGAGGTCGAGGATCTCCACGCCAATCCCGAGGGTCGCGCCACCGGCGTGGTGCTCGAGGCCCACCTCGATGTGGGGCGCGGTCCGGTGGCGACGGTGCTGGTCCAGCGGGGGACCCTCTCGGTGGGTGATCCGCTGGTGGCGGGCCCGGCCTGGGGACGGATCCGGGCGCTGGTGAACGACCACGGCGAGATGGTCCGCAGCGCTGGCCCGGCCACTCCGGTGGAGGTCCTCGGGCTCTCCGACGTCGCAGAGGCCGGCGACACCTTCGCAGTGGCTCCCGACGAGCGCAAGGCCCGATCGGTCGCCGAGACCCGCGAGCACTGGCAGCGCGAGGCCGGACGGGCCCGCGACGCGTCGGTGATGAGCTCTGGTGCCAAGCTCGAGGACATCTTCGCCGCGATCCAAGCGGGAGAGCAGGCGATGCTCAACCTGGTGGTCAAAGCAGACGTCCAGGGTTCCCTGGAGGCGGTCACCGAATCGCTCAAGAAGCTCGAGCGTCCCGAGGTCAAGGTCGGCTTCGTGCTGCGCGGGGTGGGCGGCATCACCCAGAGCGACATCCAGCTCGCAGCGACCTCCTCGGCGACGATCATCGGCTTCAACGTACGCCCCGGCCGTCAGGCCCGGGAGATGGCCGAGGCCGAGGATGTCGAGATCCGCACCTACGAGATCATCTACAAGCTGCTCGAGGACGTCGAGGCGGCGATGGTCGGGATGCTCGAGCCGGAGTTCAACGAGGTCGTCACCGGTGATGCCGAGGTCCGCGAGGTCTTCCGGGTCCCCAAGGTCGGTGCGGTCGCCGGGTGCATGGTCACCAACGGGCAGATCACCCGCGGCTCGAAGGTCCGGTTCCTGCGAGACGGCACCATCATCTGGAAGGGCGAGATATCGTCGCTTCGTCGCTTCAAGGACGACGTGCGCGAGGTGGCTGCGGGCTACGAGTGCGGAATCGGCCTGTCGGACTTCCAGGACCTCAAGCCCGGAGACGTCATCGAGACCTACCGCCTCGAGGAGGTCCCGCGGGCCTGAACCGTCGGAGGACCCGATGCGACGCAGTCACAACCCCAAGCCGTTCAAGCGCACCGATCGCATCGCCGAGCTCGTGCGCGAGATAGTCGCATCGCAGCTCGAGCGGATGGGTGACGAGCGGACCGAGCTGGTGACGATCACCGCGGTCGAGGTGGACCGGTCACTCGACCGCGCGGACGTCTACTACTCGGCGCTGTCGGCCGAGGAGGAAGGCCGCACCGACGAGGTCGTCGAGGGCCTCGAGGAGCTCCGCTGGCCCATACAGCAGGTGGTCAACCGTGAGGTCCGCGCTCGACGCACGCCCCAGATCCGGTTCCACCCGGACCACGTGCTGCGCGAGGCGATGCGGATCGAGGAGCTGCTGGCGGATCTCGACGGGGAGTCCGCCGGGGCCGCTGAACAGGCTGACCGGCAGGCCGACGGATTCCCCGGCGACGCGAGCGGTGACGGGCAACCCGGCTAGCGCTCCGACGGGCTTCGCGGTCGTCGACAAACCACCGGGGTGGACCAGCCACGACGTGGTGGCCCGAACCAGGGGCGTGCTCGGCACCCGCAAGGTCGGTCACAGCGGCACGCTCGACCCGATGGCCACCGGCGTGCTGGTGTTGGGGGTGGGCCGGGCCACGAAGTTGCTGCGCTACCTGTCGGGACTCGCGAAGACCTACGAGGCGACGATCACACTCGGGGTCGAGACCGATTCGCTCGATGCCGATGGCGAGGTGACCCGTGTCCACGACATGGCCGCGCCCGACATCGGATCGGTTAGGACGGCTGCCGCGGGGTTGACCGGCGAGCAGGATCAGATTCCACCGATGGTCTCGGCGGTGAAGGTCGACGGACGCAGGTTGCACCGCCTGGCGCGTGAGGGCATCGAGGTCGACCGGGCGCCGAGGCGGGTGGAGGTCACGCGCTTCGATGTGGCTCCCACCGATGACCCGATGGTTCTCGGCGCTGTGGTGGAGTGCTCATCGGGCACCTATGTGCGGGTCCTGGCCTCGGATCTCGGGTCGGCGCTCGGTGGGGGAGCGCACCTGTCGGGCCTGCGCAGGATCGCGGTCGGGCCGTTCGGGATCGAGTCGGCCCACTCCGTGGAGCAACCCGAGCTGCTCCCCGTCGAGACGATCGATCGCGTCCTCGATGTGTGCCGGGTCGACGCACCGACCGCACAGGACATGGCCTTCGGCAAGGTGCTGGCACGATCGCGCCTCGGTCTGCGTGACGCCGGTCCCGGTCCGTGGGCCGCGCTCGGACCCGACGGCGGGCTGGTTGCCGTCTACGAGACCCATAGCGAGGGCACCGTGAAGCCGTCGATGGTGTTCGCTGCGCGCTGAAACCGGGTTCCGACCGCGGTCGCGGGTGTCGATCCGCAGTAACTTTGGTGCGTGCAGGTAGTGCGCGACGGCGATGAGTGTCCCCGACCTGAAGAAGGCACCGTGGTGACCATCGGTGCCTATGACGGGCTGCACCTGGGACATCAGTGGGTGATAGCCGACGTCTGTGAGCGCGCTCGTGCGGCCGGGCAGCGCAGCGCGCTGGTCACCTTCGACCGCCACCCTGCACAGGTCATCCGTCCCGAGTCCGCACCGCTGTTGCTGACCGATCCCCAACAGCGCCTCGAGCTGCTCGAGAGCACGGGCATCGACATCGTGGTGGTGGTCCACTTCGACGCCGAACGTGCCCAGGAGAGCGCGGTCGACTTCGTCCACACCGTGCTCGTCGGCTGTCTGAACGTCCGCTATATCGTGGTCGGCGAGGACTTCCACTTCGGTCACAACCGCGCTGGCAACGTCACGCTGCTCCAGGAGATGGGCTCCGTGGCGGGTTTCGGGGTCTCGGGGGTCCGTCTGGTCGGTCCCGACGGCAGACCGGCACGCGACGACGTCCGGGTGAGCTCCACCGCGATCCGCCGAGCGCTGCACGACGGCCGCCTGGACGACGCGAACCTCATGCTCGGTCGACCACACGAGATGAGGGGACCCGTCGTCGAAGGTGACCGGCGCGGGCGCCTCATCGGCTTCCCGACCGCGAACGTCGCGATCGGCCCAGAGACGCTGATGCCCGCAGATGGCATCTATGCGGGTCATCTCCGTCGCATGGAGCCCTCCGGGTGGGGTGAGGCACTGCCGAGCGCGGTCTACATTGGCCACAGGCCGACGTTCTACGGCGATGGTGCCGCTACGCTGCTCGAGGTCCACGTGCTGGACTTCGACGCAGACCTCTACGGCTCCGAGGTGGCGGTCACCCTCGAGAGCCGCATCCGGGGCGACCGGGCGTTCGACAGCACCGACGAGTTGAGTGCCCAACTCGCCGCGGACTGCGAGCGCGCCCGTGAGGTGTTGGGGGCGCTCGGCACCGGTTCCGCGCGCGCTCAGCCCCTCTGATCCCGACACATGATGCAGCCGGTCGGGGAGTGGTCCGGCGGATTCGCGCTTCCAGCAGTTACCGTTGTGGGAGAATGAGCCAGCAGGCGAGTCGCCACTCGGGGCGGTGGACGCTCGGGGTCCACCGGTGAGCAGCCGAGAGGGCGGGCAGGGCGAGAAGGTGAACGGATGTCACAGGTGCTGGATCCGATAGAAGGACCGGTTCTCGACCGACCGGAGGTGCCCGGCGGGATCGAGGTGCCCCACCTGGCGCGCCATGAGGTGACCCTCGGCGATGGCCACACGGTCGGGGTGACGGTGGCGGGAGAGGGCGTGCCGCTGGTCGTGGTCCACGGGTTCTCCGCAGAGGGCTTCCTCTACGCGCAGTCGCTCTCACGGCTCGTACGCATGGGCTTCAGGGTGATCGCCATCGACACCGCCGGTCACGGGGCCACCCAGGGACTTCCGCTCACCGGGCACAACATCAACGACTACGCGGACCTCCTGGGCAGGGCGATCGACGAGCTGGGCATCGAACGGTTCGTGCTGGCAGGGCACTCCATGGGTGGCCAGCTGATAGCACGTCTGGGTTCGAAATGGCCCGAGCGGACCCTGGGTGTGATCTTCATCGACGCGATCGTCGGTGACACCTGGGACCGGATGGTCTACCTGTTCCGGATGAACCCCCCGCTGCTGACCGCCATCGGCATCGTGTTGCTGCTCGATTCGGTGAGCATCGCTCCGGCCTTCTCGGACCCGCGACAGGCCGTGAAGCTCATGCGCCTGGTCACGCCCACCCTCAT
>CAYVYG010000277.1:0-4837 GCA_964454385.1 uncultured Microthrixaceae bacterium | reverse complement strand
AAAGAACTTTCAGCCAGACCGTGAACTGCGTCTCAACTGAGGCTGCGTATTATAGGGAAGCAATTTTGCTTGTCAACCCCTGATTTCAAAATTTTTATTTAAAATCAACTGCTTGGGTTGGCGTTTCCATAATGCGCCGCTTGATGAGGTGCGTATTCTACAGATTAAAAACCTCTTGTAAAGCCCCTGTGCGAAATTATTTTCTAGGCCATTAAACTTCACATCGGGCCGCCCTGCTTTCCTGCAGGCGTTTGCCGTCGGCATTACGCAACCAGACACGCACGCTATGCCCCATAGCAACTGCATACAGACTGTATTGCTGGCCTGCTACAAAATCTGAGTAGTCGATTTCGATACGACAATGCCGCCACTGACTGCCGGTGCCGCTTCCGTGACGCTCATATCCCAAGCGTAGTTCAAGCAAATGGCGGCCTGGCTGTAACTGAAAATAACGGCCATCGCTAAGCAGTTTTCCATCCAGCCTTTTTGCGGTCAGGCTGTATCCGGCGCGCCGACTTACATCCACCCATGCCATGGCTGGACTTTTTTCAGGTAGTGTTGCTTCGCAGCCCGCGAGGGTAGCTAGTAACAAGGGAGTCCACAGGCTGCGCTTCATTCTGCTCATCCAAAAAACCAGTAGCAAACTGCAATGGCAGCCAGCACGCCGGCCAGCTCCGCCAGCAAGGCGCAGCCTACGGCATGACGGGCGCGCTGAATCCCTACCGATCCAAAATACACCGCCAATACATAGAAGGTTGTTTCTGTACTGCCCTGGATGGTTGCCGCCACTAATGCGGGAAAACTGTCTACACCTTGGCTTTGCATGGTTTCAATTAGCATGGCGCGGGCGGCGCTGCCGGAAAAGGGTTTGACCAGTGCTGTTGGCAAAGCCTCGACAAAGCGATTGTCCCATTGCAGCCAGTCCACCAACATTCTGACCCCCTCTAGGCCAAACTCCAGCGCGCCCGATGCCCGTAAAACACCGATGGCGCACAGCATGGCCACCAAGTAAGGCAGCAGGTTTTTTGCCACATCAAAGCCTTCGCGAGCGCCCTCTATAAAGGCTTCATAGACCGGAATCCGTTTGACTGCACCCAGCAACAGAAAAAACAGGATGATGCCAAACAGTGTCAGATTGCCCAGCAAGCTGGAAACCGCTGCCAGTGCAACCGCGCTTAAGCCGGCCAGAAACACCATAAAAACCGCCAACCCAGCCATGAGTGGCAGCAAATAGGCCAATACGACAGGGTCCCACAACTTTATCCTCTGCATCACTGCGACCGATAATAATCCAACCAGGGTAGAAGCACTGGTCGCCAGCAGGATGGGCAAAAACACCAAGGTAGGATCAACCGCTCCCTGCTGGGCGCGATACATAAAAATACTGACCGGTAGCAGCGTCAGTGAAGATGCATTGAGCACCAAAAATAGAATTTGTGCATTAGAGGCCGTGGTCGATGACGGGTTAAGGCTTTGCAGCTCACGCATGGCCTTAAGGCCAATAGGTGTGGCTGCGTTATCCAATCCGAGGCCATTGGCGGCAAAGTTAAGCGTCATCAGGCCCAGCGCCGGATGTCCACGAGGAACCTCAGGCATCAGACGTGTAAACAGTGGGGCTAACAGCATGCCAATGCGGTTCACCAGTCCAGCCTGCTCGGCAATACGCAAAAAACCCAGCCATAGCGTCAGGGTACCGAACAGCAGAATCATCACCTCAACCGACAATTTAGCCATGCTGAACAGACTTTCCACCATGGCTGCCCACACATGTGGGTCGCCTTGCAGCCACTGGGCAAGCCCAGCTATGGCTGCAATCAGGAAAAAAGCGAACCAGAGCGCGTTGAGCATGGATTAAACCTCAGTGATTAAGCTGGGCGGTCAATGACCAGAGAATGGCTGCGGTTTCTGCATCGGCTTGCCCGTCAAACAGCCGTGGACGGTATTTCATCTGTAACACAGCCAGCACATTGCGGGTTTGCTCATCAAATTCGCCGCTGGCTGCAACGGCATAACCGATGCTTTGCAACTGTTGCTGAAACCAAACGGCGGCGGGGAGCTCGGCTTGATAAACAGGTATTTGCTGTTGCAGATGTTGTTGAAGCGGCCAACGGATCAGTCCTTCACGGGCCAATCTGAACCAAGGAAACAAAGGGCCAGGATCGAGTTTACGCTGCGGTGCAATATCGGCGTGCCCAATGATGCTATCAACCGGCAGGTCGTAGCGCGTCTGGATCGTCTTCAACAGTGGAATCAGCCTATCAATCTGGCGCGGGTTCCAGGGCTGCCACTGCCTGCCTGCTGGCGTGTCAATATAACCAGGGTGCACCATTTCAATACCAATACTGGACGCATTAAGCCAGGTACGTCCGCGCCACTGGCTGTCACCGGCATGCCAAGCACGGTGCTTCTCATCCACTAGGCGGTAAATACGTTGGGTGTCGATCAAGTAATGACTGCTGACCGCTGTGCGGGTCAATAAATGTAGGGAGTGTTCCAGATCGGTAGCCGTATAGTGCAGCACCACCCAAGAAACACGCGCATCATAACCCTGTGCGCGATGACTCTGATCTAGGGTTAGCGTTGTGCAACCCGATAAAATTAAACCAAATAGCACCAGCGTTGTTCTAAACATAAATCTTACTGCGGAGCGCACGGCATGCATTATACAGCCCCCAGCCATAGCCCTTTCATGGGGTATCTGTTGTGGATTTTCGGTTTTATGGGCGCACACCGCTTCTATTATGGGCGTCCGCTAACCGGTACTTTGTGGTTTTTTACCTTTGGCTTGTGTTTCATCGGCTGGATCATTGACCTATTTTTGATCCCAGCGATGGACCGCAGTGCCAATAGCAGATTTCAGAGCGGGCGGCTGGATTATAATGTTGCTTGGATTTTATTGAGCTTTCTTGGCATATTCGGCATCCATCGCATGTATCAAGGCAAATGGATCACCGGCGTACTGTACCTGTGCACCGGTGGCCTGTTTTTGCTGGGCATCTTGTACGATTACTGGACACTCAACCAGCAGATACAACAAGAAAACATGCTGTTCGACTGAGTCAAAATCCGTCAGCTATTTTTAACCGGCCGCTGCCAGTTGTCGATGGTGCGCTGCCGTCCTCGACCCACCGCCAACGCGCCGGCAGGCACATCCGCGGTAATGGTTGAGCCAGCACCGGTTACCGCGCCATCACCCAGCGTTACAGGGGCAACCAGCGAGCTGTTGGAACCAACGAATACATCCTCGCCCATGACGGTACGGTGTTTGTTGGCACCGTCATAGTTGCAGGTTATGGTGCCAGCACCCACATTGGTACGGGCACCTATGTCGCTGTCACCCAAATAGGTCAAATGCCCCGCCTTCGCGCCTTCACCCATGCGAGTGTTCTTAAGCTCGACAAAGTTACCCACATGGGCTTTTTTGCCCAATACAGCACCCGGGCGCAAGCGGGCAAACGGGCCACAATCAGCACCTTCGCCCAGCTCAGCATGTTCCAAGTGGCAGTGGGATTTAACCACGGCTCCCTTATGCAAAATGCTGTCCTTGATAATGCAGTTGGCACCGATACTGACGCCATCCTCAATCAATACGCGGCCTTCCAAAATGACGTTGATATCAATCATCACATCACGGCCTACCTCGACCTCACCACGAATGTCCACGCGCGCCGGATCACGCAGGGTTACGCCTTGGCGCATCAGCTGCTCAACCTGCATGGTCTGGTAATGACGCTCAAGCTGGGCCAGCTGGATACGGTCGTTAGCGCCCTGCACCTGCATGGCGTCGCCGGCGATTTCGGTATCAATTCGCAGGCCATCGGCCACTGCCATGGCAATAATATCAGTCAGGTAATACTCACCCTGGGCATTATTATTGGACAGCCGTGACAGCCACTGCTCAAGCCGAGTTCTCGGCACCGCTAAAATTCCGGTATTGCCTTCACGAATGGCGCGCTGTTCAGCACTCGCATCCTTGTGTTCGACGATTGCCACGACCTGCCCCGCCTCATCACGCACTATTCGCCCATACCCCGTAGGGTCATCAAGCAGCACTGTCAGCAAGGCCAGGCGTTGATCATCACAGCGCGCCAATAACGCATTCAGGGTGTCCACCTGGATCAGCGGCACATCGCCATACAGAATCAGCACGTTATCTGCGCTAAGTACCGGTAGCGCTTGCGCCACCGCATGCCCGGTACCGAGTTGCTCAGCCTGTAACACAAAGGCTAGGTCGGGGGCGGCCAGCGTTTGCTCAACCTGTTCTGCGCCATGCCCAATCACTACTTGGATACTGGCCGGAGACAGCGCCCGCGCGGCATCAACCACATGGCCCAACATGCTCTTATGGGCCACCGGATGCAAAACTTTAGGCATGGACGAGCGCATACGGGTGCCCTGACCCGCAGCCAGAATAACAATATCAAGGGACATGGATTTTTCCTGATCAAGTATGGGTCAGGCTGTGGTCACACAGCCGCACCTGAGCTTTAAAGGGGCTGGCCAAACCATGTGCCAGCAGAAAATAGAGTGGCGCAAGTGTAAACAAAAAAGGGCAGCCAGTGGCCACCCTTTTTTGTCATACAGCAAAGCGTTAGCGTCTGTTTCTGCGCAGCTCATGAATGGTGCGCAGCTGGGCAGCTGCTTCTGCCAAACGGGCAGATGCCGTGCTGTAGTCCATTTCTGCCGTTTTGGCGTTCATGGCTTTTTCAGCGGCCTTTTTTGCTTCCAGCGCGGCAGCCTCATCGAGGTCTGCAGCACGGATTGCAGTATCGGCCAGCACTTTGACCATGTTGGGCTGAACTTCGATAAAGCCGCCAGAGATATAAAATACCTCTTC
>CAYVYG010000276.1:0-4873 GCA_964454385.1 uncultured Microthrixaceae bacterium | reverse complement strand
GGTTGTGGTGGCCACTACGGTAATCTGCACCCAGTAGCCTACGCCAGAGGGGTGTGCCGCAAAGCTAAGCATGGTGGCCTCGTCACTGGCCCTGTCCATAGCCGTGTAGCCCGTGATAGGCCGCCAAATGATGCCCGCGGCCTCAAATTCCGAGGTCTCCGGGATGCTGACCATATCGGGGCTGGAAAACGTGAGCGTGAGCACGCAAACCGCTGGCGCGGCCTGCCGGCGTTGCAGGGCGAAATTCGACATCGCGGCGTCCACGACGTCCGTGGAGGCCAGCGCGGGGTCCCGCATGAGGGCATACAGCGACGACGACCGTCGCAACCGGTCTACCTCGGTGCGCGTAGCCGAGTACAGCAGCGCATGGGGCCTGATTAGCAGCTGCCCCAACACGCCATTGGTGTCCACATCGGGGGAATACGCGGCAATCAGCGCCCGTAGCAGCTTCTCCGTTGTGGTTACCAGCGAGGGGTCAACTTCGCGTAAACTCGTGACTTCAATACCCATATCGCACCTCGGGATCATCTAAGGGAAGCGCAGCCTCTAGGCTCTGCCCTGCTTTTGTTGTAAGTCGCAGCCGTATCACACGGCTGCCGGGAACCGCAGCCACGGCCAGCAATTCGGCGTCCTGCAGCCGCTCATCCGCCGGCAGACTTTCGTTCTCTGCAGCATTCCACTGGTATACCATATCGGACAACGCGTGTTCGATCTGCATGCGGTCCTGAAGCACACCTGCGCCCACGACCACATAATCAACCCCGAGCAGTCGAACCCCGTCGCCGGGGATGATCCGCCGTAGCGGTACATGCGCCCCAGCTGGGTCTTGGCCGCAGCGATGGCACCGGCGGCTCCTCCACTGGTGGGAGGCGGCGGGGGTGGCGGCGGCGGAGGCGGAGGCGGAGCAGGGGACGTCGGAGCTGGTGCTGTCGGAGCCGGAGCAGCGGGTGCCGCGGTCGTCGGGCCCACAGCGCGATTGGACGGCGCTGCCGTGGTGGTCGTGGCGGCGGTCTGTCGGGACGCCTGGGCAGCAGCGCGTTGCTGCGCGGCCGCGGCCTGAGCGGCCTCCCGGCGCGCGGCCTCCGCGGCGGCTCGACGGGCGGCTTCTTCCTCGCGGCGTCGGCGCTCCGCCTCGATCGCTTCCTGAAGCTCACCGTTCGCCTGGTCGTAGAGCTCACGGCTCCGTTCGACGGAGGCGTCGAGACGCTCCTTCGCGGCCTTCTGGTCGGCCTTGACCGACTCGACCTCGGCCTGCTTGTCGGCGAGCTCCGCCTTGCGGTCATCGAGATCGGCACGGCTGGCGGCAAGCTCGTCGGAGAGCTGCTCACGGTTTCCGCGCAACGAGCCGAGCAGCACCTGCTGATTGACGGACTGGTTGACATCCGAGGTCGACACCGCAACCAGCTCGGCGGAGCTGCCGGCGTCCATGTACTTGGCGACCAGGAACTCGGCAGCTTGTGCCTCGGCCTCGTCGACGCGGGCCCGAGCCTCGCCCAGCGCGTCCTCGGTGGTGTTTATCTCGGTGTAGAGGGTCTCGAGCTGATCGAGGGTCTGCAGGTAGTCCTCGTCCGCGATCGAGGCCTCGCGTTCGAGGTCTTCCAGCTGGTCCGCGAGCGACGCAGCGCGGGCCCGCAGACCTTCGACGTCGTCCTGCGCGGACGCGTTGGACGGCAGGACGAGAGCGGCGACGAGGCTTACGCAGAACAGCGAGGCCAGGACTCTCGACAAGCGACGGGGGGAGCGCACCGACAACATGTTGCCGTCGAGTCTCACATATTGCGGGCACTGTTACAAGAACGTTGCGAAAACGCGCCCATCAGTGAGCGCTGTCACCCGATCACCGGCCTGCGCAGATCCTGCCGGTCCCCGGCCCAGTCGGAGATCATCATCGACGTAGATGCGCCCGGGGTCGCCACGTGACTGTGCAAGCCCCGGCGGCTCCGCTCTCAGCGTGCAGGCCCCGGCGGCTCCGGCCTTACTCCCACTCGATGGTGCCGGGCGGCTTGGAGGTGATGTCGTAGGCCACCCGGTTGACCCCGGGGACCTCGTTGATGATCCGCGACGAGATCGTCTCGAGGACCTCATATGGGATGCGGGCCCAGTCGGCGGTCATCGCGTCCTCACTGGTGACCGCTCGCACGATTATCGGATAGCCGTAAGTGCGCTCGTCGCCCTGCACGCCCACTGTGCGGATGTCGGCGAGCACTGCGAACGCCTGCCAGATCTCCCGGTCCATACCGGCGATGTGGAGTTCCTCGCGCACCACCGCGTCCGCCTCCTGCAACAGCGCGACCTTCTCGGGGGTCACCTCGCCGATGATCCGCACGCCGAGGCCGGGGCCCGGGAAGGGCTGACGCCACACGATCTCGTCGGGCAACCCGAGCTCCGCGCCGACCGAGCGCACCTCGTCCTTGAACAGGGTGCGCAGCGGCTCGACCAGTTCGAAGTCGAGGTCCTCGGGCAGCCCACCCACGTTGTGGTGGCTCTTGATCGTCGAGGCGTGAGCGGTGCCGGACTCGATCACGTCGGGGTACAGGGTGCCCTGCACCAGGTAGTGGGCGTCGGTGATCCCGCCCTTCGCGTCCTCGAAGACCCGGATGAACAGCTCGCCGATCGCCTTGCGCTTGGTCTCGGGATCGGTGATCCCGGCGAGCTGGTCGAAGAACCGCTCACCGGCGCGCACGTGGATCAACTCGATGCCCTGGTGGCGCCGGAACGTCTCGACGACCTGGTCGCCCTCGTCCTTGCGCATCAGGCCGGTGTCGACGAACACGCAGGTGAGCTGCGAGCCGATCGCCCGGTGGACCAACGCCGCCGCCACCGCGGAGTCGACGCCACCCGAGAGCCCGCAGATCGCGCGGCCGCCACCGACCTGGGCGCGGATGTCGGCCACCGCATCGTCGACGAAGCCGGCCATCGTCCAGCTCGGGTCGCAGCCGGCGAGTGCCAGGAAGCGCACGATCACGTCCTGGCCATGGGGTGTGTGGTGGACCTCGGGGTGGAACTGCACCCCCCAGATGCGCCGCCGCGGATCCTCGAGGGCCGCCACCGGCGCACCCGGTGACGACGCGGTCGCGACGAACCCGTCGGGCACCTCGCTGATCGCGTCGAAGTGGCTCATCCAGACCGTCTGGCGCCCCGGAAGGCCGGCGAGAAGACCGTCGCCGTCGACCGCGCCGGCGGAGACGTCCATGATCGTGCGGCCGTACTCACCCGAACCGCCACGGTCGACCGTGCCGCCCAGTTGCTCGGCGATCAGCTGGGAGCCGTAGCAGATGCCGAGGATCGGAACGCCCAGGTCGTAGATCCCCGTGTCTAGCTCGGGCGCCCCGGGAACGTGCACCGACTTCGGTCCACCCGAGAGGATGATCGCTGCGGGACGGCGCTCGGTGAGCTCGCGGGCGCTGATCGTGTGGGGCACGATCTCGGAGTAGACCTTCGCCTCGCGGACCCGCCGGGCGATCAGCTGCGCGTACTGGGCCCCGAAGTCGACCACCAGCACGACCTGTTCGGGGGCGTGCACCGATACGACGTGGGCGCCGGCCTCCTCGAGGGGCTCCGCGACGACGGACTCGAGGCTCCGCGAGCTCACGCCCCGGCTCCCGGCACAGCCGCACCCGACGGCCGGGGGGAGGTCACGACCAGCTCGGCCTTCTGCAGGTCCTTCATCGAGTCGTAGCCACAGATCGCCATCGACTTTCGCAACGCCCCCATCAGGTTGGTGTGACCGTCGGCCGAGTCGGCAGGTCCCCCGAGGACCACCTCGAGCGGGGCGACCTGGTCGACCCTGGCGAGCACCCCGCGGGGCAACTCGGGATGGAACGCCGAGTTGGACCACACCGCGCCGCTGGCGGGGGCTTCGGTGGCCGCTGCGAGCGGGCTGCCCAGCATCACCGCATCCGCCCCGCACACGACCGCCTTCGCGATGTCGCCGCCGGTTCGCATGCCACCATCAGCGATCACGTGGCAGTAGACACCGGTCTCGTCCAGGTGACGCATGCGCGCAGCCCTGGCATCCGCGATCGCGGTGGCCTGGGGGTTGTCCACTCCGAGCACCGTCGAGGTGCGCGAGGTGATGCCCGGACCGACCCCGACCAGCACGCCGGCAGCACCGGTGCGCATCAGGTGAAGCGCTGCCTGGTAGGAGGCGCAGCCACCCACGATCACGGGCACGTCCAGTCGCCGCACCAGGTACTTGAGATCGAGCGGGGACTCCTCGGTGGTGCTCACGTGCTCGGCAGAGGTGACCGTCCCCTGGATCAACAACAGGTGCGGCTCGGCCGCGGTCACGTGACCCAGCAGCGATTCTGTGTGCGCCGGGGTGACGCTCACCGCCGCGGTCGCTCCCGCTTCACGGATCCGGCGCACCTGCTGCCCGATCAGATCGGGATCGACCGGAGCGGAGTACGCCTCGCGCAACTCCGCCGTGCGATCGCCCGGTTCCAGCTCGCCGAGCCGGGCGAGGATTTCGCCGGGGTCCTCGTGGCGGGTCCAGAGCCCCTCGGCGTGAAGGACCCCGAGGCCGCCCAGGCGGTCCATCTCGATCGCGACCTCCGGTGAGGTCACGCCGTCCATCGCCGAGGAGATGACCGGGATGTCGAACTGGTAGGCGTCGATCTGCCACGACAGGTCGACCTCGTGGGCGGAGCGGGTCCTGCGCGACGGAACTATCGCCACCTCGTCGAGCGAGTAGCCGCGACGTCCGGACTTGCCCAAGCCGATCTCGATTGAACTCAACACCTACTCCCGGGATCGGGATCTGACACCCAGGGCCGTGTCGGGGACCCGTGTGGGGAAGGGGCAAGCCTAGCCGCCACAGGCCGGCGTTCCGGGATCCTCGCCGCAGGATCGGGGCCGGCGTTCCGGGATCCTC
>CAYVYG010000275.1:0-4896 GCA_964454385.1 uncultured Microthrixaceae bacterium | reverse complement strand
GGGTCTTGACGACCATCACCCCGTCGAAGCTCTCGTGCGCGATCGACGCCACCCGGCCGAGGTGCTGTTGGACCAGAGCCGAAGGCTCGTGGATGCGGGTGGTGTAGTAGCGGCTCAGCCATGCCAGCGCGGGGAACAAGAGGACCGCGACCAGCGCGAACCAGGGGTCGGCGAACCACAGGCTCACCAGCGACACGACCACCAGCGCGATCACCCCGAGAGAGAACGGCAGCGGCATCAGCATCTGGGTCGCCGTGGTCACGTCGACATCGGATGTCGACAGGAGTTGCCCGGTCGGGCGGTGCCGGTAGGAGCCCATCGGCATCTCGAGTACGCGGTCGGCGACCGCGCCCCGCAGGGAGCGTTGCATCCGGGCCTCGGTCACCGACCCGAACCATCGCCGCATGATCACCGACAGGCCCCGTAGCGCACCCACCGCGACCAGGGCGAGAACCGCCCACCACACGGTGCCGGCGTCGATGCCGGTGTCGAAGGCCGGCCGGATCACCTCGTCGGTCACCCGTCCCAGCACGATGGACGCGGCCACGATCATCACCGCCCAGCCGACACCTCCGATGATCGACAGCGCGAACGGCCCGGGGTGCATCCGCACGAACCGCACGATCAGCTTGGCGCCGAGGGAGATCGACAGCGCCGCCTCGTCACCCGCCGCCACAGTGGTGGCGTCGTCGGCGCGGGGTTGTGGGCGGGATCGTCGTGGTTCGTGGGTGGGCACTGGGCGGTTCAACCTCGTCGAAGCGCGAAACGTTCCGACCCGCGCGTCCGCAAGTGAACGGCGGAGGGCGCGAATCGCCCGGCTCGCTCGCAGAGCGGTTTCTGAAGCGGAAACTGAATGGTGTCAGCCTCCGTTGCGGGGGCTGACACCATTCAGTCTGTGGGTGGAGGGGATGGTCAGTTCGCCTGCGGGGATCAGCCGGGGAGCTGGATCGACTTGGTCTCGAGGAACTCCTCGAGACCCCAGCGACCCCGCTCGCGGGTGTTGCCCGACTGCTTGTAGCCACCGAAGGGGGCGTTCGGGTTGAACGCACCTCCGTTCACGTCCACCTGGCCGGTGCGGATCCGCCGGGCGACCGCGATCGCTCGCTCCTGGTCGGAGGACTGCACCGCTCCTGCGAGTCCGTACACGCTGTCGTTCGCGATCGACACCGCCTCGTCGTCGTCGCCGTAGGCGATGATCGAGAGCACCGGGCCGAAGATCTCCTCCTGCGCGATGGTCATGTCGGGCGTGACGTCGGTGAACACCGTCGGCTTCACATAGAACCCGGTCGGCTTGTCCTCGGGCTGTTCGGGGCCACCGGTGAGCAGCGTCGCACCCTCTTCGATCCCCTTGTTGATGTAGTTGCGCACGCGCTCCTGTTGGGCCTTCGAGGAGAGCGGGCCGAGCGAGTGGAACAGATCCGGCTCGTCGGCCTTCGGATCCACCAGGCGGATCTGGGCAACCTCCGCCATCACCGCGTCGATGTACTCGTCCTTGCGGCTCTCGGGCACGAGCAGCCGGGTCAACGCCGAACAGGTCTGCCCGGAGTTCAACATGCAGCCGAACACCGCGCCCATGCCGATCGCCGCCGGATCGGCGTCATCGAGGATGATGTTCGCCGACTTGCCGCCGAGCTCGAGGCCGACCCGCTTGGCGGTGGGCGCGGCGGCCTTCTGCACCTCGGCGCCGGAGCGGCCCGAGCCGGTGAAGCTGACCATGTCGACGTCGGGATGACCCGAGATCGCGGCGCCCACCTCGGGTCCGGTGCCCACCACCATGTTGAACACACCCGCGGGAAGGCCCACCTCGTGGAACACCTCGGTGAGTAGGTAGGCATTCAGCGGAGTGATCTCCGAGGGCTTGAGCACCACCGTGCAACCGGCGGCCAACGCAGGGGTGACCTTGCAGATGATCAGGTACAACGGGTAGTTCCACGGGGTGATCGCACCCACCACGCCGATCGGCTCGCGCACAACCAACGAGTTCCCGACGGTCTCCTCGAACTCGTAGTTCTCGACCAGGTTCGCGAACAGGTCCCACTCACCGACCGACAGCCCGGCCTGCACCATCTGCGCGAACGCCTTGGGAGAGCCGACCTCCGAGGAGATGACATCCACGATGTCGTCGAAACGGCCCGTCAGGGCTGCGCCGATGTCGCGCAGGTACTTGGCGCGGATGTCGACCGGAGTGGTCGACCAGGTCGCAAACGCGTCCTTTGCCGCGGCGACCGCCCGGTCCACATCGGCTGCGGTGCCCTCGGGCACCGTGGCGATGACCTCCTCGGTGGCGGAGTCGATCACCTCGATGGTCCCCTTGCCGGTGGAGGGAACCCACTCGCCGCCGATGTACTGGTTGTCGTATTCCTTCACGATTGCCCCCTTGTGAGGTTTCGAGACCGGGTGACGGTGCATCGCATGCCGATGCGACCTGCACCCTTTGTTGGGTTGTTGAGTTGCCTTGAGCCGTATCCGAATGGCTGTGCGCCATGTGTGTGCTGTCAGCTTTGGTGACGCGATCGTAGCTAGGTTCGCATCCGATCGCTCGTCGGGACATCACGGTCTCGCGACTTGCGCAACCCAACCCATATTGTTGGCGACCATGTCACCGATCCCCACCCCTGCGGACCCTTGACCCGGCGCCGCAACGTGCTGAGCGTGGTCGGAGCACGGCCGCAGTTCGTCAAGTCGGGTGTGGTGAGTCGGGCGTTGAGCGAGCACGGGCTCTCCGAGAGGCTGGTACACACGGGTCAGCACTTCGACACCGAGATGTCACAGCTCTTCTTCGACGAGCTGGGGCTGTCGGAGCCGAACCACAATCTCGGTATCGCGGGAGGAACCCACGCATCGATGACCGGACGCATGCTCGAAGCGCTCGGCGCGCTGATCGAACAGACCGAGCCCGATCTGGTCATCGTCTACGGGGACACGAACTCGACGCTCGCGGCCGCGCTCGCCGCGGCAAAGTTGGTGATCCCGATCGCGCACGTCGAAGCCGGTCTGCGCTCGTTCAACAGGGCGATGCCCGAGGAGCTCAACCGCGTCCTGACCGACCACGTGAGCTCACTGCTGTTGTGCCCGACCACCGAGTCGGTGCGCAACCTCGAGCTCGAGGGAATCACCGAAGGCGTCCACCACGTCGGTGACGTCATGTACGACACCGTCAGGTCGGTCAGCACCATCCTCGAGTCACGTGTGCCGACCCGGGAGCGGCTCTCCCTGCAACCGCGCTCCTACGCGGTTGCCACGATCCACCGGGCCGAGAACACCGACACACCGGAGGCGCTCAGGAAGGTCATCGACTACCTCCGCGGTTTCGGGATGCCGGTCGTGTTGCCGCTCCACCCGCGAACTGCGAAGGCGTGCAGCGACTGGGGGATCCCGCTCGACGGCCTCACGATCCTCTCCCCGCTGGGCTACCTGGACATGGCGTCGCTGCTGTCCGACGCCGCGGTCGCGATAACCGATTCGGGTGGCCTTCAAAAGGAGGCCTACTTCCACAGGGTGCCCTGCGTGACCGTTCGCGGGGAGACCGAATGGGTCGAGACCATCGACGCGGGTTGGAACCGCCTGTGGTCGCACGACTACGTGCAACCCAGACGCGACATCACCGAGTACGGCAGCGGCAACGCATCGGAGCTGATCGCGGAGCTGATCGAGCAGTATCTGAGCTCCGCCCCGGCTACCTGACAGGAGCCGACCGGCCCGGTTCCGCCGGCGAGGTACCGAAGGGCTCCCGCCCATGACGACTCCGTTCGCCGCCATGACGACTCCATTCGCCGCCATGAGGACTCCGGTCCGCCGAGCCGCTCGGGATAGCGTTGCGGTATGCGCCGTCTGGCCCGACTGCTGAGCTACGGAGGCAGCGCCGCTGCGGTGTTGATCCTGAGCGTGGTGCACGCCCGCTACGTCGCTGACGTCGGATACGACTTCACCAACTCGAGCCGTTTCACCTGGGCCATCGGCTACAGCGTGCTCTTGGAGCTCACCGCTTATTCGGTAGGCATGCCGGACCAGCCGCGCTCGATGCGCCAGGCGTTCCAACTGTCGTTCATCGCGGTGGCGGTGGCCGTGGTCGGCGTGTCGATTCCACAACTCGCCATCGGCGACGCTCTGCTTCCACGGTTCGTCGTGTTCGGATCGGCGATCGTGATCATCCCGTGGCAGGTGTTGCTCAACGCCATGTCGAGGGGTCGCACGCGACGGGCACAGCGACGGGACCGGGTGTTGCTGGTCGCCCAGCCGGGAGAGGACGACCGCTTCACCAGCGATCTATCTCTCAGTCCTGAGAAGGCAGCACAGCTGGTGGGTCACCTCACCCCTGAGCAGGCAGCGGATAGCAGCGGCGCCGGTGGGGTGCTGGCAGCGGCCGTCGAGAGCTCAGGAGCGACTCTGGTCGTCATGGACACCAGCGCGCAGGCCGACGACCGGGTCGTCACCCAGGCAGGTGAGCTCCACGAGTCAGGCGTCAGGTTGAGAACCCTCCAGGGGTTCTACGAGGAGTGGCTCGGCAAGCTCCCGATGAGCGAGCTCGAGCGCGCCTCGCTCTTCTTCGACATCGGCGAGGTGCACCGCATCTACTACGGGCGTATGAAGCGCATGATGGACCTGGGAATCGCGGTGCTCGCGATCGTCCCACTGGTGGTGATCACACCCCTCGTGATCGTTGGCAATCTCCTGGGCAACAGAGGACCGTTGATGTACCGCCAGCCACGGGTGGGCAAGGGCGGGCGGGAGTTCATGATCTTCAAGTTCCGCACCATGAGCGATCGACCGAGTCGCACCGTGGCGCCCACCGGTGGCCGAACGACCGATGATCGAATCGGAGCGCCTCCATCCCCCGGTGGAGGACCACTCGGCGTTCTCGCGGATGCTGAGGCCGGCCGGCAAGGACCCAGCACC
>CAYVYG010000274.1:0-4919 GCA_964454385.1 uncultured Microthrixaceae bacterium | reverse complement strand
GGGTTGTACGCCTACGCCGAGGCGATCGGGCGCGACGTGGTGTGCTTGGCGCACGTGACGAACACGATGGCGGTCGACGGTGACGACTTCGAGAAGGGCGAGGCCAACGGCACGCGCCGGACCCTCGCGCTGTTGGAAGCGGTCATCCGGGCCCTGAGGTGAGCGGTTCGGTCCGCGCGTCGGCATCCTGGTGAGCTCCGGTCCGCCCCGGTTGCGATCCGGAGGGCAGCAGCGCGAGTCCCAGTGCAGCCACGACCGCGGCGGTCGTCGCCTTGGATCCGAGGCCGATGATCGTACCGTCCGAGGAATAGGTGACCAGCAGGAGCGCTGCTGCCACGACGGTGCCCCAGCCGATCCAACGTCGCACGTCGCGATCGGCGGCCTCGGAGACGAACCATGCTGCGGCGCCGGCGGCGATGAGGATCAACCCCAGAGCGATCGACCCGGGGAAGGTGTTCTGTCCGAAGTTCGCGATCCAGCCTCCTGAACCGAACAGGACCCGTTTGCCCTCACCGGTGCCCGCGAAGCCGTTGCGGGCACGCCCGATCGCGACAACGATCCCGTAGCCGATGGTGATCGCTGCCATCACCTTCGGTGTGGTCGGCCGCAGCGAGCGGGCCATCACGAGAATCGCGAAGCAGAGCGCTGCCATCAGGATGTAGGACCAGTACCACTCGCCGGGGGTGTCGGCCACGGCCAGACCGATCCCGATGCTCTGGATCACCCCGAGCACGGCTGCGACCCGCAGGTAGCGACCCGAGAGGAACAGAGCGGCCAGGGTGGCTTCAATGATGAGGGTGTACCAGCCGAACACCGTCAGGTTCGGCGCCACGATCGTGTCGAAGAACCATGCCGTTCCGGGAAGGACGGGGTGGTCGATGCCGTCCTGGACGAAACCGCACAGCCTGTTGCAGGCGTCGGCGGACTCGCCGAAGGACGGAGGCACCTTCCAGCTCACGTTCGACAGCCACAACAGGGCCACCACGTAGCGGAGCACCGTCGGTCCCCACCTGTTCACATCGGCGTCGACCCGCTCGGTGATCTCTGCGGTGTCCATGGTCGCTCCTCAAAACTCGCGCTCGACAAGCCTCGCGCAGCGGACTCGCCCCTGGTCGGCGTTCTACCCGCTGCGCGGTGTTCCCAACCTTCGTGCGGCGTACTCGCCAGTGCGGTCCACTGGGCGCATGCGGCCGATCGCTAGGAGAGCTCGTCGAGTGCCTGCATCTGGTCGTCGGACAGCTCGAGCGACGCGGCGCTGACGTTCTCCACGAGGTGTTCGGTCGACGAGGTGCCAGGGATCGGCAGGATCACCTCCGAGCGGTGCAACAACCATGCGAGGGCGACTTGCGCCGAGGATGCCCCGGTGGATTCACAGATCGCATCGAGGGCACCGCCGCTGCGAGCGAGCCTGCCGGTCGCTATCGGGAACCAGGGCAGGAAGCCGATGCTCTCGTCGGTGCACACCTCGACCACGTCCTCGAACCCCCGCTCGGTGAGGTTGTAGCGGTTCTGGACGGTCGCGATGGTCGTGATCGACTGCGCCTCGCGCAGCTGGTCGACGGTGACCTCCGAGAGCCCGATGTGGGCGATCCTGCCCTCCTCGCGCAGCTCGTCGAGCACGCCGATCTGCTCGGCGAGGGGAACGTCGGGATCTATCCGGTGCAGCTGCATCAACGGGATCCGTTCCAGCCCGAGGCGTCGAAGGCTCATCTCCACCTCCTGGCGCAGATACGCCGGTCGCCCGACGGGGTGCCACTCGCCCGGTCCTGTTCGCACGAGGCCGGCCTTGGTCGCGATCACGAGATCGTCCGGGTAGGGCTGCAGGGCCTCGCGGAGCAGCTCCTCGGCCACGTGGGGCCCGTAGGAGTCGGCGGTGTCGAACAGGCGCACACCGAGGTCCACCGCACGACGCAGCACCGTGATCGCGTTGTCATGATCCTCCGGTGGCCCCCAGACGCCCTTGCCGGTGAGCTGCATGGTTCCGTAGCCCATCCGGGGGACGCACAGCTCACCGCCGATCTCGAACGAGCCACTGGCGGTTGCGTCCGGTAAGTGTTCGTCGGGTTCTGTCGCACCGGTCATCGGTACACTCCGCGGTCGGGGTCAACGGGTGTCTACCCGTTGCGCGGTGGAGTTGAACCGCGCGGTGGGTCCGCGCCGAACGGGCCGTGCGGGCCGGTCCGGTCCGCAGGCCGCACGTTCACGAGGTCACCGACGCGCGGTGGCGCCGATGTGGGTGCGGTGCTGCGCGGTGTGGTGGTCGGCACCGTCGTGCCCGCCGACCCGGATCCTGCGGGTGGATCGGTCCAGCTCAGCGACCACGTGATGCCATCCGGTCCGGTGTAGGGGACCATCGCACGGATCCAGCAGTCCTCGGTGCTCCCGCAGTCCCAGTCCGCTGGGATCGGAACGTCGATGCGGATCACCCGACCGTCGGTCATCTCACCGGATCGTGATGTGTCGATGACGCAGTCGTCCATCTCGAGCTCGACCGCGCTGCGCCACTCGATCGCTGCGGTGCATCCTTTGAGTGGGACGGAGGAATCCCCTGAGCTCCCGATGGTCACCGACGGGCCGTGGCGGCGCCGGCTGTCGGGCGGATCGAGGTCGAACGCCTCGATCCGCAGTGTCGAGCCGAGCCGCTCGGGTGTCACCTGCACCAGGTCGTAGCGCGGTTCGGCCACCGGTCCGTTGACGAACGTGGGCAGATGCGGTTGCTCCGCGAGCTCGACGCCGCCCGGTGGGCCCACGGTCGCGCGCAACGAGAAGCGATTGAGGCCGTGGTCGCCCTCGACGGTCCCCTCCAGCGGTGCTCCGCGGTCGGGACCTGCGGATCGGACCTGCACCAGGTAGGTCCCGGGGGTCACCTCGGCAGCTGGGATCCGACACAGGGGAACCCATCTCCGGAACACCTCGGCGAAAGTCCACTCGCCGTCGTCGGCGACAACCGCTTCGTCGTCGCGGACCCCGTCGCCCGGGTGCAACAACTCGAACACGCTCGGGCCGTCCTCGTGGTAGGCACCCATCGTCACCGGCCGGCATCCCGGGGTGTCGACGGCGGGGTTGTCGCGCGGGTTCCCCGGGGTGTCATCGGGTGCCAGCACCGTGAAGTTCGTGCGCGTGAGGCGGTCCTCGGCAGCGCCGTCGGGATAGGAGCGGTCACCGGTGCACCAGCGGCCGGCACCGCGGTGGTAGCGGCTCGCAGCATCCGGGTAGAACTCCTCCAGCGCCTCGATCTCGTCGTCGCCGGGCAACGCCCGCTCGCAGCGGTCACCGACCGACACGGTCGCCGGATCGAATGCCTCGATCCTCAGATCACCCTCCGGATCGCCGGTTCGGACGCGCACCTCGAAGTGGTAGCCGTCGGGATCGAACTCGTCGTTGATGCGCCCGCCGATGCAGGCGGTGTCCGAGCTGCGACAACCCCGAGCGAGATAACGGTCCCCGAGCGACTTGCGCATGCCGGGCCCCGACACGCTGAGCCACCAGTCGGCGGACCCTCTCGATTCCGGATCGTGGCCGAGCACCGCGTAGGTCCGGGCTCGTTGTCGCCTGTCGCCGTCGCGCCCGCTCTCGCTCCCACCGCAACCCGCGGTGGCCACAACCAGTAGCGCCGAAGCCCCCAGCACGGTTGCGCTCGCGACCAGCCGGGACCGTAGCAACGTCGCCCGGTCAGGAGCCGTAGTTCGCTGCCGCGGTCTCTGCGAGCTGCAGGGTCGCGTCGCCGACGTCTCCGGGGCCCGATGGGATGTAGCTGACCTGCACGAAGTCGTCGCCGATCGCCATGCCCACGATGGAGCCCTCCTCGGTGCGGTATGCCGAATCGGCCCCGGTCACCTCGACGTCTGAGGTGGCGCTCACCTCGTTGGCGCTGTCCCTCTGCGAATCGAGGTTCTCCGCACCGCCCTGCACGACGATCACCTGGGCGGTTGCGAACTCGTCGCCTGATGAGGTCCAGTCGCACACCGCGCTCGCGTCGTTGGTCATGGTGTCGTTGATCGTTCCCTCGCCGAAGTCGATCCCGGTGGCGGCCTGGAGGTCCCCGACGGTGAGAAGCGAGCACGGGTCCACCGAGGTCGCGGAGGGCTCCGGGTCCCCGGACCCGTTGCCGGACGCGTCGCCCGTCGGGGCGGTGGTCGTGTTCGCGGAGTCCGAGGAATCATCCTCGGAGGAACATCCTCCGAGGATCAGCGCCACCGAAGTGCACAGAACCAGCGCGGCGGTCAGGCGGGCACGGCGACGGTGGCGGAGAAGATGGGACAACTGGTGCACAGCGGACCTCCTTCGGTCGACCGGGCTCGCCCGGCGACGGCCCGCATGGGATGTCGAGCGGGCATCGTCAGGGTACCCCTCGGACCGCCAGAAGCGGCGCGATCCAGATGGGATCTCAGGGCACGGCGTTGAAGGTGTCTGGATCCGGTCCGAGACGCTCCCCACGGTCGAGCATGTCGATCGCGGCCATGTCGGAGCCGTCCAGGGAGAACCCGAACAGAGCGAAGTTCTCCTCCAGGCGGTCGCGGTGCACGGTCTTGGGGAACACGACGTCGCCACGCTCGATGTGCCAGCGCAGCACGACCTGTGCGGGGGTGCGACCGTGCCGCTCCGCCACCTCCACGACGGCCGCGTCATCGAGGATCCGGCCGCGCGCGATCGGCGACCAGGCTTCGGTCAGGATCCCGTGGCCGGAGCCGAAGGCGCGCAGCTCGTTCTGGGGCAACCAGGGATGTGCCTCGATCTGGTTGACCGCGGGAACGGTCGCTCCCGCATCCAGGAGCCTTTGCAGGTGGTGGACCCCGAAGTTCGACACACCGATCGCCTTCGCCCGACCGGAGGCGTGCACCTCCTCCATCGCGCGCCAGGTCTCGACGTAGTCACCCACATCGGGCATCGGCCAGTGGATGAGGAACAGGTCCACGTGG
>CAYVYG010000273.1:0-4927 GCA_964454385.1 uncultured Microthrixaceae bacterium | reverse complement strand
GAAGATCATCGTCAGGCCGTGCATGGTGAAGACCTGGTTGTAGAGATCCGCCGAGAGCAGGTCGTTGCCGGGCACCGCCAACTGGGTGCGGATCAGCAGGGCCTCGAAACCGCCCACCAGGAAGAACACGAGCGAGGCGGCACCGTACATGATGCCGATCTTCTTGTGGTCGACGGTGGTGAACCACGACTTCCACCCGGTGGTCGCGGTCGGACGCCTGAACACGCCCAACGGCTCCGCGGGGGTGGGAGGAGTCGCGGACGGGAGCTCCAACGGTGTTCTCTCATGCACGATCGTCATGGGATCGGTTTCCTTTGTCGCTGCGCCGCCGCTTCGCGCACCGTCGGTGGCTGCGTGCCCCTCCGGCGGGGTCCGGCGCGGCCGGGTCGGGTGGACGGCGGGTATCTCACTTCAGGGTCACAAGGTAGGCGACGAGTTGGTCGATCTGCTCCTCGGAGAGCCCGAGGTTGGGCATTCCCTGGTTGTTGTCGGGGTTCATCGGCTTGACGTCCTCGGGGTTGCGCAACCAGCGCTTCAGGTTGTTGATCGCAGGTTCGCCACTGGGTACCGCCTCGACGGTACCCACGGTGGTGTCGACGTGGTTCGACCTGCCCTCGTAGAGGTCGAGGAGGCTGCCAGCGAAGGTGTCACGCATCATCAGGTGCGTGAGGTTCGGTGCGTTCTGCGACAACAGGGTCGAGTCAACGTCCTCGCCGTAGTTGGGATTCGGCAGGTCCGCGTACGCATAGGGAGCTTCGGCCCCCGGCTCCAGTCCGTTGACCTGATGGCAGGCCGTGCACTGCTGGACGAAGATGTCCTGTCCCGCCTTGGCCATCTCGTCGGTGGGCTGCTCGGGCGGCGTGGTCATGTGCTCGACCCACTCGTCGTACTCGGCCTGGGGAAGCGCCTTGACCTGCATCCGCATCACCCCGTGCGAGAGACCGCAGAACTCGGTGCACTGACCCTGGTAGATCCCGGGATCGGCGGCTTCCAACACGATCGGCTGGCTCCTACCGGGCACCGCGTCCAACTTGCCGTTGAGCGCCGGGATCCAGAACGAGTGGACCACGTCGCGGGACTGCACCGTCACGCTCACATCCCGTCCGGCCGGGATGACCATCTGCGATGCCGTGATGATGTCCACCGCACCGTCGTCGTCGATGTCGTAGCGGAACTCCCACCACCACTGCTGACCCACCACCGTCACGTCGATCGCGTCCTCGCGCACGTCCTGCATCTGCAGGATCGCGTTCGCGTTGAACACTGCGATGACCGCCAGGATCACTGCCGGGACGATCGTCCATCCGATCTCCAGGCCGGTGTTGCCGTGGATCTGGACCGGTTCCCCCTCACCCTCGACGTCGGAGTCATCCCGCCGGAACCGGTAGGCCATCCAGAGACTGCCCACCTCGACCAGGATGAACACGATGCCCGCCACCGCGAACACCGGAACCACCAGGTCGTAGATGATGTCGGCCTTGCGGCCCATCGGGTTCAGGGTGTTGAGCGGGAATGTCTCGAGGCTGGTGGCCCCCCTCAGCAGCAGCCAGCCACCGACCAGACAGGCGATGGTGCCCAACACCAAAGCGATGGTTGCATTGCGCTTGTTCCGCATACCGATCCTCTTGTCAGATTCCCTGGCCTGCTACGAGCGACCCGTGCGCCGCAAGCGCACCCTCGCCACCGTGCGCCGAAAGCGCGCCCTCGCCATGGTGCTCCTCGATGTCACGGCTGCCGGCCATGCCTGCGGCGACACCTGCCACGAGGATCACCAGGATGCTCACGACCACCACCGTTGAGAGAACCCTGCCCTTCAACTCGGGGCGTCTCGCAAGCAGGTTCGCCACTGCGAAGACCAACACCGCGAGCCCGATGATGACATACACCGCAGCCGACTCGGGCACCGCCAACAGAACCCGGGAGATCTCCACTGCGACCACTGCGATGATCAGG
This sequence comes from uncultured Microthrixaceae bacterium, assembly GCA_964454385.1. Taxonomy (GTDB): domain Bacteria; phylum Actinomycetota; class Acidimicrobiia; order Acidimicrobiales; family Microtrichaceae; genus JAMLGJ01. The sequence goes on along the minus strand of CAYVYG010000273.1, from coordinate 2,974 downwards.
GCCGATGCGACGGGAACCTCGACCGGCTGCAGCAGGCGGCTGCGGTACTCGGCGTTGTCAGCCGCGTCGTCGGTCGCACGCTCGGACCAGGCCTTCGCGGTCCACTCGACCGCAGCGGCGACCAGGACCGCGACGCCACCCCACAGCAACAGGTTCGAGAACACCAATCCGACGACCACCATGCCCACACCCAGTGCACCGAGCAATGGCCACCAGCTGTGACCCGCAGGAACCGACGGGGCCGCCAGAGCGACCGCGTCGATTCCCTCCAACTCTGCGAGCGATTCGGCATCGGCGTCGCGGGTGGCCGAGGTGAAGCCACCCATGACCGCCATCGCGGCAGCGAACGACATCAGCACCGTGTAGCCGATGTGCTCACCGACGAACCCCTTCCAACCGAAGGTGATCGGGCCGACCACCGAGTCCACGACCGCACCGTCGGTGAACACCGCGACCACGCCACCGTGGTCGGACGCCCCGGTAGCGAAGCCGTACAACAGCGCGGAGAGGTACCCGATGACCGCTGCAGCGAAGAAGAACTTTGAACCCCTGGTGATCATCTGGCCTCACTTCATGATGTAGACGGCGATCCAGATGACCAGGTAGAGCGCGACCGATGCGTCCCAGAGGACCGCGGCCGCTGCGATGCCATCGGGATTGCGACTGGAGAACTGGCCCCCGAGAGCCCTGAATGCCACGAAGAACAGGTACAACATCCCCGCCAACACCATTGCCACGTTGGTGGCGGTCACGGCGTAGAACAACGGTCCCTCGGGCTGTTCGCCGGTTATGCCGGCGAACTTCCACAAGAAGATGGTCTGGTTGACGAACGCAGCGCCCAGCACCAGCGTCGCACCGAGCGCGACATAGGTGTTGGGTCGGTCGTCGTTGTTGATCGAGTAGACCGCCCAGTGCATCGTCACCACCGACAGGACCAGACCGAAGGCCTGCATGTTGGGCTGGGTCAGCGGGATCGCGTTCTCGGCGAGCCACTCCGCGCCGGCGGCGTTGCGTGCCGCGAGATACGCGCCGACGAGGGTCAATTGCAGCATCACCAGTCCGACGGTGACGAAGGCGGTCCCGAAGAGCAACTCACGTCGTCGCGGAGCGGTGCGGGCCGGGGTGATGATCGCGGTGCTGGTCATCAGCTCTGCTCCTCGGTGGCTGCGAGCGGATAGGGCGAGGTGATCCGGTCCGGCAGTGCCACCGTGCGCTCGGCTCCGACCGCCGGCCAGGGCACCTGCCACTCGAGGGTCAGACCCGGAGCCTCGGCACCGGAGCCTTCTGCGACCTCGACGCCGCGTTCGTAGGAGACCCGTGACGAACCCAACGAGGCCGAGAGCCCGCCGAGCACGCCCACGCACATGAGCAGGGCGCCGATGGTCACGAGGATCCCGATCGCGGTCGAGGCGTCGATGTCGTTGGTGATCAGGAACACGTCGACGACCATGGGAAGCGCCACCATCGCACCCCCTGCGGCGACCATCAGGTTCGACGCGTTGACGATGCCGGATGCACCGCGAGCGCCCCAGATCTGTGGTGACCAGTGGGCCGACCCTGCCAGCAGACCGATCGTCGCGGCTGCGACGACGAACACGGCCTGGGCCGGTCCCAACAGCACCGGATCGAAGTCGAACAGGGTGCCCGAGCCGGCGGTGTCGAGAGCCATCAGGACACCGGTCGCGATGCCGCCGAGGAGCACCACCAGCGCGAGCATCGAACCGACGAAACCGGCGCTGGCGTTCGAGCCGCCGTGGCGGAGATGCTCACCGAGGCCACCGAGCATCCCGAGCACCGGTAGCGCCGCCGCTAGCGCCCACAGCATCCACAGGAACGTGTTGACCGAGCGCGGACCCTGTGCCCAGGCCCCGAAGGCGAGGATGGCGAACGCTGCGATCAGGCCCTGGGCCAGCCCGTAGTTGCGCAGTGGCCTCCGGGTCACGTGTGCCGCCGCATCACCGGCGATCCCGAGCACCGGTACCGCCAGCATGTACACCGCCGGACCGCGGAGCATCCATGCCATCGTGGCCTGGTAGTTCTCGAACAGAGCCGGAGCGGTCTCCGCAGCCACGTGGCCGAGGACGATCGAGCCCAGCCCAGCGCCGAAGGTGACGATCCAGACCGATGAGGCCACGAGCATCGACCACGCGAACAGAGGCACCCGGGAAAGGGTCATCCCGGCCGGGCGGTGTGTCATCACCGTGGTGGCGATGCACACCGACGCGAGCCCGAGCGACGCCATCATCACGCCGACGGAGATGCTGCCGAGCGAGGATGCCTCGTAATCACCCCCGCCGATGCCGCCGTCGAGCGCCACCGAGGTGACGAACAAGCCGGCGGAGACCAACCAGGTCCACAGCGACGCAGCGGCCGCCCGTGGGAACGCGATCGACGGAGAACCCACCTGCAGAGGCACGACGACCATCGCGAGGCCGATCAGGGCCGGAAGCACGCCCAGCAGCACCAGAGCCATCAGGGAGCTCGGGTCGACCATCGCGACGTGGGATCCGAGGATCTCGTTGCCGGCGGCCAGGTCGAGTCCCACGACGGTGCGGATCGCCAGGCCGACCGCCAGGAGCAGCAGGGAGAATCCGATGTACATCCGCCCGAGTGACGCGTGGTCACCGGTACCGATGAGCTCCTCGAGCTCCCCGGGTGGGGCCGAGGCCGGCAGTGCTTGTCGTCCCGTCGCCTGCTCGGGGAGTGTCGTTCCGGTTACTGCCATCCTCTAACCCTCGTTCCGATGCCACGGGGGGCGCCCGTCCACGTCGAGTCCGACCACGCGGATGCGCCGAGCAAGCGCCGGCTCCACCACGGGTGGCGTGAGCCGGACCGGCGGCAACGCGTCGGCCTGGCCGTCGTGCGCGGACGCGCTCATGCGCGAACCCGGGCCCAGATGTCGACGGCCCGGTGGATCAGGTCGGTGAGCGCGTCGAGCGGCAGCATGTTCGGGCCATCGCTGGGCGCGTTGTCC
>CAYVYG010000272.1:0-4951 GCA_964454385.1 uncultured Microthrixaceae bacterium | reverse complement strand
GGTGACGGAGCTACTTCCAGTGACATCGATGTCGGTGTCGTGGGTCCTGAAAATGTCTCGGAGGACGGTCCCACTTGGACCGCGCAGCTCGAACGATTCGCGGACGATGTGCACGGATGGACCGGAAACCCGTGCTCTCTGGTCGAGTATTCGCCGGAGGAGTTCGATGACCTGCTCGCAAGCGCAGAGCGGCTGGCGGCTGACCTGCGCGCCGACGGGATCGCTCTCACCGCACGGCCATTTCTTAAGTCTGTGGCGAAGGACCGGATGTGAACGCTCTCGGGGATGCTCGGGCACACCTGGCCAAGGCGAGGGAGTTCCTCGAAGCAGCCGAGGTGAGCCGCGACCTCGACATGAGCCTCGGTATCGATAGCTGCGCTGCAGAGTGAGGCAGACTCAGCAAGTGACCGCGCCTGAACCAGGTCTCTACGAGGACATCGTCACAAGCGCGATCGATGCCTACCTCAATGAGGTCGACACCGAACTCCTAGAGCGCCGGGCAGTCGACCCGGCCGAAGTGGCCGACCGGATCGCACTGCATCTGGCGCGGCTGATCGAGCGGTCGGTCGATTCGGTGGGGGAGTCCCGCCGGGTCGCCGGTGCGGTCGAGGTGTCGAGACGGGTGGTGGAGCTCCTCGCAGGTGAGCCCCTCGAAGCGGATGTCGCTGGTGAGGAACCGCAGCGGGACGCGAAGGGCCGCGCCGAGGTGCTGCGGGCGATCCATGCGCGCAACCCTGACGGCTCACCACGCAAGGTCACCCAACCGGAGATACCGCTGCTCGACACGACCCTGCTCACCAACTCCCCGGGCGAACCGCGGGTCGGTCACCAGATCCGCTCGGAGATCGAGTCAGCCGACCGCATCGATGTGGTCATGGCGTTCATCCGCAACAGCGGGATAAGCCCCTTGCTATCGAACCTGCGGGCCCACTGCGAAGATGGACGGGCACTTCGGGTGCTTACCAGCACGTATACCAACACCACCCAGCAGGCGGCACTGGAACGTCTCGCCGACGTAGGCGCGCAGGTGAAGGTCAGCTACGACACCACCGGCACCCGGCTGCACGCCAAGGCATGGCTCTTCCACCGTGATTCGGGTCATTCGACTGCCTACGTGGGTTCATCGAACCTCACCCACCAGGCCCAGCAATCAGGCCTCGAATGGAACGTCCGACTGGCTCAGGCCCGCAACCGTTCGGTGATCCACAAGATCGCCGGTGTGTTCGACAGCTACTGGGAGTCAGTCGACTTCGAACCCTTCGACCCAGAGGAGTTCGCCGCCCGGGTCACCACACCCGGCGACGGGCCAGTCGTGATACTGCCTCCTACCGAAATCCGTCTGGAACCCTTCCAGGAACGACTGCTCGAACGTATCGAGGTGGCCCGTGAACGCAGCCGGCACCGCAACCTTCTCGCAGCCGCCACCGGTACAGGCAAGACGGTCATGGCAGCGGTCGACTACTCACGGCTGCGGGAACGCCTCGGGCGCTCCCAGTTGTTGTTCGTGGCCCACCGCGCAGAGATCCTCGAACAGGCGCTGGCCACGTTCCGCCACGCGTTGCGTGATGCGAGCTTCGGCGAGCTCTGGGTGGGCGGCAAGCGTCCAACCCGGTGGGACCACGTGTTTGCATCGGTGCAGAGCCTCAGTGCCTCCGGCATGGATGACCTGGAACCGGAACGCTTCGACGTGGTGATCGTGGATGAGTTCCACCACGCCGCAGCGGACACCTACGTGGCACTGCTCGAACACCTCGAACCGGTGGAACTGCTCGGGCTCACCGCCACACCCGAGCGGTCAGATGGTCTCCCGGTGCTCGACTGGTTCGACGGTCACATCGCAGCAGAACTGCGGCTCTGGGACGCCATCGACCAGCACCGTCTCAGCCCCTTCGAGTACTACGGCATCCACGACGGAACCGACCTGCGCGAACTGCGTTGGGTGCGTGGTCGTGGTTATGACATCGACGGGCTTACCAACGTACTCACTGCCGACGACGCGGTGGCACACCGGATCATCGCCGCCACCGGGCGCCATGTCGACGACATCGGCGCCATGCGCGCACTCGGGTTCTGTGTGAGCGTCGAACACGCCCGGTTCATGGCCCGCAAGTTCAACGAAGCCGGTGTGCCGTCAGTAGCGGTGTGGGCCGACACCCCCGAAGCCGAACGTCGCCGGGCGCTCGAGGATCTCGCGGCTCGCCGGATCAACGCCGTGTTCAGCGTGGACCTGTTCAACGAGGGTGTGGACGTACCGGCGGTCGACACGCTGTTGATGATGCGCCCGACCGACAGCCCCACGCTGTTCCTCCAACAGCTCGGCCGTGGGCTCCGCCGCGTCGCTGACAAACCGGCGTGTCTGGTGCTCGACTTCATAGGGCTGCAACACCACTCCTACCGGTTCGACCGGCGGTACCGGGCGCTGCTCGGCGGCACCCGAGGCGGGCTCACCAGCGCGGTCAACAACGGGTTCCCGTTCCTACCCGCGGGTTGCCACATGGAGCTCGACGCGGTGGCGAGCGAGGAGGTGCTGCGCTCGATCCGTGATTCGGTGCCGTCCAACTGGTCGGCCAAGGTGGCCGAGTTGCGCTCCATGCGCGACGCCGGGGTTGCGGTGACGATGCGCAACTACCTCACCGAGAGCGGCCTAGATCTGGAGGACATCTACGCCGGCAACCGGTCCTGGAGCGATCTCTGTGAAGCCGCCGGTGTCGAAACCAACCGAAGCGGTCCACGGGAGGAGGTCCTGCGACGCGCGGTGGGACGCTTGTTGCACGTCGATGACCCGCAACGGCTCGGATTCGCCCGGCGCATCCTCACCGGCGAGCCGCCTGATCCGGCGCAGATGTCCGAACGCGAACAGCGCCTGCTGCGGATGCTCACGGTGTCGATCGCTGATCAGGCGCTCGGGAAGGCGATCGACGAATCGGTGGACCTTGACGCGGCGGTGCGGATCGTGTGGTCACATCCCCAGGTGAGAGCCGAGGTCACAGAGCTGTTCGCTCTGCTCGATGAACAGCTCGATCACCTCCACCCCGCCGTGGGTCTACCTGAGGACGTACCGCTCTCGGTTCACGCCCGCTACACACGCCTCGAGATCCAGAGCGCCCTGGGTGACGCCAAAGGCGCGGCAGTGCGACCGCCGACGTGGCGCGAAGGCGTTCGTTGGCTACCCGATGCGGCCACCGATGTGTTCGTGTTCACCCTCGACAAGACCGACTCGGGGTTCTCACCCACGACCCGGTACCGCGACTACGCGATCAGCCGCGAGCTCATCCACTGGGAGAGCCAGTCGATGACCCGAGCCGACAGCCCGACCGGACGCCGCTACCGACAACACGTCGAACGTGGCAGTTCGGTGCTGCTCTTCGCCAGGCTCAACAAGTCCGAGCGAGCGTTCTGGTTCCTCGGGCCCGCGCAGTACGTGTCGCACCGCTCTGAACAACCCATGCAGGTGACATGGCGCCTCGAGGCGCCTCTCCCCGGTGACCTGTACGCGCAGTTCGCTGCCGCCGTCGCCTGAGCCGACCGTCGGGGAACCGGTCCGAGCTGCATCAGATCGCGGCACGCCCGACCCTCGACGAGGTGCTCGATCGCTTCGAGGCGCGTCCCCGGCGTGAACTGGGGATCGACGCGGCTGACCTCGTCAGCGAGTCGCGTGACGAATGATCGTCCTTGACGCCTCCGCCATCGTCGAGCTGGTGCTCGACACCGCCCGCGGAGCGCGCGTTGGTCAACGCCTGCGTGGCGAGGATCTGCATGCGCCCCAGCACATGGTCATCGAAGCCGCCTCCGCCGTGAGACGGGCCATGGTGCGGGGGTTGATCAGCCAACGCGACGCGGAGATCGCAGTGAACGATCTCCTCGCCGTGCCGGTGCAGCGCTGGGACGTCATGGCCCTGTTCGACCGTGCCTGGTCACTCAAGCGCACCCACACGGTCGAGGATGCCCTCTATGTCGCGCTGGCCGAAGGCACCGGGTCGCCCCTGATCACCTGCGACGCCAGCCTCGGTCGGTCCGTCGGACACTCGGCGTCCGTCGAGGTGCTCTGAGGGACACTTCGCGACCGCGTACCGTGTGCGCGATGAGCGATGCGAAGATCGACTACATCGAATTGCCGGCCGTTGACCTGGAAGCCACCAAGGCTTTCTACGCGCAGGCTTTCGGCTGGGAGTGGACCGACTACGGCCCCGGTTACGCGGGAACCAGCAGCGGGAGCGTCGAGGTCGCGTTGAACGGCGAAGCCGCACCAGCGCCCCCTCACTCGGCGGGCTCACAGAACGCGGTCGGACCGTTGATCCTGTTCGGGACCCGTGATCTGGCAGCGAGCGAGTCGGCGGTGCGTGACGCCGGTGGGACAGTGGTTACCTCGGCCTACGGGTATCCCGGTGGCCGAAGGTTCCACTTCGCCGATCCGAGCGGGAACGTCCTGGGGATCTACCAGCCGGATACCTGATGCCGGTGACGCGCTTCAGATGGGTAGCCATCCTTCTGGCCATGACACTGAGTGAACATCTCTACGCCTATGGGAGCGGGGTCAAGACCAACTCCAGACGGCGGAGGATGTTCGCAGTCTCGACGAACAGGAGATGAGGTCCTGCCAGCCGGTTCTCAGCCAGGAGGTCTTCCGCCCAACTGCCCCGGTCACGAGCCTCCTGGGGGACGTTGCGAACCGTGATGGACGTCATGCATGCATAGTACTGTCAGTGCTGTCGCTATGCAGCTGCGACTCCGAGCATGATCTCCGTGCCTCACACGATGCCCCGTGACCTGTACGCACAGTCCGCAGCCGCGGTGACGAGCGCTGCGGACCGGGTCAGTGGTCGAGCAGAACGCGGATCACGTCGTCGACCCGTGCGGCGCACCCGGCTTCGAGGCGGCCCAGGCGGTGGACGAGTCGCACCTTGTTGACCGATCGCAACAGTTCACACTGGACGTAGCTGGTTCCATCCAA